>JAFGFV010000568.1 GCA_016930895.1 Spirochaetales bacterium
CCCGAAAGCTGATCTTGTGGTCCGGGATGCTCTCTTTGACCATGAGGTGTCCGCCCGCCGCGATCGCCCGTTCGAAGCAGTCGCAGTGCACGAACGCGGCCGCGTCCCGGCCGAGCAACTGCCCCCCCTCGCAATGGAACATCTTCCGGAACGAGGGGTTCACGTAACGGATCTTCGTGTCCCCGTCGACCAGAAGCACGCCGTTGGGGGTATGCTCCAGGATCGCCGTGAAGTACGAAGTCGATCCATCCTGGTCGGCTTTCCCGAAATCCCCGCCCGTCACCACCTCCGCTCCCGATCTCTAGCCGCTCAGGGGCTGGACGATCCGCTCCCGGAAGGTCTTCTCGGCCTCCTCGGGATTCGCGCTGGACAGGGGCTCCTCCCCGATCTGCCAGTTCAGTCCCTCGCCGCAACGCTCCATGCAGAAGGAGCCCTTGAGCTCTACCTTGTCCTCCAGACCATGTTCCTTGAGCAGCGCGGCGAAGCGGTCGATCACGAGCCTCGCCCCCTTGATATGGCAGGAGCTGCCCACGCACACGGTCACTGTCACCATGGCGATCTCAGCCTCCCGCCAGCTGCTCCTGGGCGCCTGCCGCCTGCGCCTCGGCAAGCCGCGCCACCGCAGCCTTGCGCTTGTCCCGATTGGTCTCCCCCTCCTCCTCCAGGCGCAGGGCCTGGGTCGGGCAGGAGGCCACGCAGGCCGGCAACAGCCCCTGCGCCAGCCGGGTGATGCACAGGTCGCACTTGAAGGCGGTCTTGCCGGTCGGACTCATGGCCATAACCCCGAAGGGGCAGGCCTGGACGCACATCCCGCAGCCGATGCAGCGCTCCTCGTCCACCAGCACCGGCTTGCCCGGAGCCAGGCGGCTCACCGCGCCGGTGGGGCAGGCCAGGACGCAGGCAGGTTCCTCGCAGTGCTGGCAGGACAGGGGAATGGCCCTCGGGCCGTAGCTCTCGACGTGGATCCGGTAGCCCGCCCGCTCGCCGTTCAGCACCATGAGCTGGAGGTCCTTGCTCTCGGAATGCGCGATCGCGCAGGCCAGCTCGCAGGTGTGGCAGCCCATGCAGCGTTCGATGTTTACCGTCACTTTCCTGGACATCTTCGGTTCACTCCTCCGGCGGAAACGGCTGCGGGTACATCATGGGCTTGAGCTTCAGCGCCTTGCGCTTCTTGTCGATGTGCCGGATCATCAGGCGGGCCGCCTCGATGGGGTCCGCCTCGAAGGCCCACTTGCCGCCCACGTCCTTCTCCATTTCGTCGGTCAGGTACTTGTACAGGTTCGGGGCCCCGACTACGGGCAGGGGGCGGCAGAGCACGGTGTACACCCCCGAGGCCACGAAGTAGAAGCCGATCGAGACCGCCTTCTCGCTCATCCACTCCGGCGCGGCGCCGGCTACCGGGAGCTCCGAGATGTCATCGCCCAGTCCACCCTCGGCCACCACGTTGGCGAGCACACGTAGGATGCGGCTGTTGTCCACGCACGAGCCCAGGTGCAGCACCGGCGGGATGCCCACGGCCTGACAGACCTCCTGCAGACCCTTGCCCGAGCACTTGAAGGCCGCCTCGGGCTGCATCAAGTCGTGCTTGCCGCAGGTGATGGCGTTGCACCCCGTGGACACCACCAGCACGTCGTTGGCCAGGAGCTCCTTCACCATCTGCAGGTGCCCCTGCTCATAATCCACGTTGGGGTTCGAACACCCCACCACCCCTGCGGCTCCGCGCAAGCGGCCGGCGATGATCGCGTCGTTGAGGGGGCGGTAGGTCGAGCGGTACTTGCCTCCCAGGAACCGGAAGACGTTCTCGGTGCTGAAGCCCGCCACCAACCCGGTGGAGACGCCGGGTACGAACTTCTTGCCGTTGCGGTTGGAGTAGTTGTCGATCGCCGTCTCCAACATCATCTTGGCGGTCTCCACCGCCTTTTCCTCGTGGAACTCGACGTGGTCGAATCCGGGCATCTTGGCCTTGGGCGAGGTGGTGATCAGCTTGGTATGGAAGTGCTTGGCCGTGTTGGCCAGCCCCGGCATGATGCACTGCACGTCCACCACCATCATGTCCACCACGCCGGTCATCAGGGCCAGCTCCTGCTGCAGAAAGCTGCCGGCCACCGAGACGCCGTGGCGCATCAGGATCTCGATGGCGGTGCAGCAGATGCCCCCCAGCTGGATCCCCTTGGCCCCCTTGGCCTGGGCCTTCTTCACCATCTCCTCGTCCTGGCTCACGACCGCGATGATGTCCGACAGGGTCGGTTCATGCCCATGGACGATCACGTTGACGTGGTCCTCCTTCAGGATCCCCAGGTTGGCGATCGCCCGCAGGGGATTCGGGGAACCGAACAGGACATCCGAAATCTCGGTGGCGATCATGGAGCCGCCCCAGCCGTCACCCAGGCAGGCTCTCAAGCCCTGCTTGATCACGTTCTTGTACTCCGCATCCACCCCGATGTGGGTCCGGTGCATGATCTCCACGATCTCCCGGTCCACGGCGCGAGGAAAGATCCCGAACTCGTTCCACAGCTTCTGGCGCGCAGGGGGCGCGGTCGCGGCCATCTTCAGGGTGCCGTGCTGCTGCCCGAACTCGTTCAGCGCGGCCTCGGCCACTTCCCCGGCAAGGGCGACCAGGTCCTTGCCTTCGGTCTTGATGCCGTACACCTCCTCCGCCACGGCCCTGAGCTTCTCGGGGCTGCGGACCTGGTAGTCGCCGTCGGGGTTCTGCCCGACCATATAGAGGGTGTGGGCGATGTCTCTGCCATGGTCCGAGTGGGCCGCCGCGCCTGCGGCGATCATGCGCACCAGATGCCGGGCGGCGATCGTGTCGGCGGTGGCGCCGCAGATGCCCGTCTTGGGGCCGTCACCGAAGGGGTCGATCCTGCACGGCCCCATGCTGCAGTGGCGGCAGCACAACCCCAGGGTACCGAACCCGCACTGGGGCTGCATCGCGTCGTAGCGGTCCCAGACCGTCGGGATGTTCTGGACTTCGGCGACCTGGACCATCTGCTGGGTTGCCTTGTCCGCGTACTTCAGCTCTCGGGCCATACTGAAACCTCCAGTTCAATGTTTTTCAGTGCCGGATGATGATTACGATCAATAGCGCAAAATGGGGAAGGAAACCAGTTGAGCCGCCTGCAAGGCCGATCAGATTCTCGCGCTTCTCCCGCCATCCTGCTGCTTTTTTCCGTTCCTTCGGTATCGGTGCGTACTGCCGGGGCTGTGTGAGGCATACCTTGAGGGCTGTGGAACACGGTGGGATGTATGGTCAGAGAGGGCGGGTTGCCGCATGCTCACTCTCCTTACCTCGATACTGCATCCGTCCAAGGTCGCATTATACAGTAGCTGCAAATCATTTTCAATACCTAATCGCTCATATATACACTCGAACCTACACAGCAGGCCCCGGCCAGGCCGGCCCTGCGCCTAACCCAGGCCGGTATTGCGCCTAAGCGAGCCCCGCCAGCACCGTCCGGACCTGCTCCAGCGCCTCCGGGCCCACCTCCAGGAAGGAGAGCTCGTTGGTGCTCACCCGGCGGACCTCGTCGGACAGGCCGACGAAGCCAAGGACCTCGAGCCCCGCGGCGTTCGTGCGGATGAACTCCTCCTGGTCCGGCCCCTGGATCTTGTTGCCAACCACCATGACCCGCTTGATCCCTATGTCGCGGGCCAGCTTCTGGATGCGGAAGGCGGTCTCGATGCTGGTCCGGTTGGGCTCCACCACTACGAGCATGACATCCACGCCGATGGCGGTCCCCCGGCCCAGGTGCTCGATGCCGGCTTCCATGTCCAGGATCACCCAGTCCTTGCGGTTGACCATCAGGTGACCCAGGAGGCTCTTCAGGAACGCGTTCTCCGGACAGGCGCAGCCGCCCCCTCCACGCTGCACCGTGCCCATGACCAGCAGCCGGATTCCTTCGTGCTCCACCCAGTAGGTCTCGGGGATGTCGTCGACCTTGGGGTTCATGGTAAAGAAAGGGGCCGGCTCCCCCACCCGGGTCCCCGTGCGCTCGGCGATCAGCTCCTTCATCTCGATGATGGGCGTGATCGCCCGCTCCGGGGGGATCTGAAAGAGGGTTGCCAGGTTCATGTCCGGGTCGGCGTCGACGACCAGGACCTTGTTGCCCTGATCGCGGAGCACCCGCGCCATCAGGGCAGAGAGGGTGCTCTTGCCTACACCGCCCTTGCCGGTTACGGCGATCTTCATGGTTCGCAGAATCCTGCTTGCTTGCAGCCGTGGCTCCGGGGCCCAACCGCGGCCCCAGTATAGAACGCCCCCAGCGGGAAGTCAAACAAATAAATCGTGGAGCCGGCCACTCGCCGAGGTTCCCGCCTCTGCCCGCAGCTCACCCGCCGCTGAGGAGCCGTTCGGGGGCGCTGTACACATTGAGGCGGCGACCCCGGGCGAACCCCACCAGGGTCAGGTTCGACCGGCGGGCCAGGGCCACGCTCCGGTCCGTGGGGGCGCTCCGGGAGGCGAGGACCGGCACCCCGCACCGCAGCGCTTTGCCGAGGAGCTCCGAGGACAGCCGCCCGCTGGCGAGCAGCGCCTTGTCGGCAAAGTCTCCTCCGGCGGACAGCTGGGCCCCGATCACCTTGTCCACGGCGTTGTGGCGGCCGATGTCCTCCCGCAGGAAGAGCAGGCCCGAGGCATCGGCCAGGGCGGCCATGTGCACACCGCCGGTGCGCCGGTGCACCTCCGAAGCCCGCAGCGCCTCCTGCATGAGGTCCGAAAGCGATCCGGGAGTGAGCCAGCCGGGCTGCCCGGGAGTCGGGAGTCGATTTTCGAAAGTCGGGTCCCCCGCCGCCGGCGCCTGCGCCGCCTCGGCCGCGCCGGCGGTATCCCCGGCCGGAGAGCCGGCGTCCTCGGCGTACAGGGCCCCGCAGGCCGTGCCGACAACCCCCGGCAGGCGCAGCCCCTCCGGGTCGATCTCCGGGGCCAGCTCGACGAAGGCGCTCCAGCCCGCCCGGTTGACGACCACGCGGCGGATCTGCTCGCCGCGCTCGATCAGGCCGTTGGTGAAGAAGAAACCGCGCACCAGGTCCTCGAGGTCCGCCGGAGAGCACAGCAGGGTGGCCAGGCGCCGGGGGCCCGCCAGCAGCCTGAGCGGGATCTCCTCGGTGACCAGGTCGTCCAGCCACTCCCGAGCGGGGCCCTCGACGCGCAGGATGCGCAAGGATTTCAAGGCTCCGCCTCCTGGCCCGTGGCGGCCACATCCTCGGGCGTGTTCAGGTTGAAGAAGGTGCGGCTGCTCTCCGGGGAGTCCGGGAGATCGAGGTAGCAGGTGCGCACGAGGGCGAAAAGCCTGCGGATCGAGTATCCCTGTCCGTCCTCCAGGAGGGCCCGGATGGCGGGTTCCAGGCGCCGGCTGTAGATCCCATGCAGCGGCTCGATCATCGAGCCCCGGCGGGGCAGGAGCACCTGCGCCGGCGGGTCCTCGGCCTGCAGGGACTGGTACAGCGCGGCCTGCCGCCGGATCAGCCCCGGGTCCAGGTACGGCATGTCGCAGGCTACGCAGAGGGCCGCCTCCCCCGTGCAGGCTGCCAGCCCTGCCTGCAGCCCGCCCAGGGGGCCGCAGCCGCGGTAGCGATCCTCGATCACCCGCGCGCCGCTCGGAAGCTCGCCGTAGCCCCCCTCGCGCCCGGCTACCAGGAACACCTCCTCGAAGAGCCCCCCGAGGAGCTCCAGCACCTGGACGAACAGGGGCCGGCCCCGAATGATCAGGCGGCACTTGTCCCGCCCGCCCATGCGGGTGTTCCGGCCCCCGGCGAGCACAAGGGCGGACATGCGCGGGATCCGGCCTGTGGCCGTCGGGTCCGCGGGGTGTTCCACGGCGCCGAGTGTAGCACACCCGGGGCGCCCGCGGCCAGCTTGACAGACCCCGGGGCCCCGTCTATCGTGAATCCGATCGTGGTATACTCGACCCGGTTTCGTCTGATTACCAGTCTACTCGGGATGTGCATCCTGGTCGGGGGCCTCTCCCTCATAGTCGGCGTGCGGCTGCTCAACAGGTCGGTGCTGAGCGAGGCCACCAACCGGGTCCGCCAGGACCTGAACGCCGCGCGGGAGATCTACGACAACGTGGAAGGGCGGGTGCTTCTCTCCCTGCACATCGCGGCGGAGGAACCCTGCTTCCGGCGGGCCCTGGCCGAGGGCAGGCTGGAGGCGGCCGCAGGCTGCCTGAGAAACGTTGCCGACCGGGCCAAGCTGGATTTCGCCGGACTCGTGGACCCTGGCGGTCGGACCGTCCTGCGCCTCGCCGCCGGAGGGGACGGGCCGGTCAACCCGGCGGCGGAGCGGAGCCTGCAAACCCACGCCGTTGTCTCCGGGACCGCGATCCTGGATCGCGAGGAGCTGCTCGCAGAAGACCCGGAGCTGGCCCGGCGGGCCCGCATCGAGCTCGTTCCCACCCCGCGGGCCGCGCCGCTCTCGGAGGAGGTGGAGACCTCCGGCATGACCATCAGCGCCGCGGTGCCGGTGTATTCCGGCAACACCCTGATCGGCGCGCTGTACGGCGGGGTCCTCCTGGCCCGCAGCGAGGAGATCGTGGACCGGGTACGCTCCACCATATTCCGGCAGGAGACCTACAAGGGCCAGAGCATCGGCACGGCCACGATCTTCTTCCGGGACGTGCGCATCGCCACCAACGTGACGACCCCCCAAGGCGAGCGGGCCATCGGGACCCGGGTGTCTCAGGAGGTGCGCGACAAGGTCCTGGGGGAAGGGGAGCGATGGATCGACCGGGCCTTCGTGGTCCATGACTGGTACATCACCGCCTACGAGCCGATCATCGACATCTTCGGGGAGCGGGTCGGGATCCTGTACGTGGGAGTCCTGGAGTCCAAGTACGTGGACATCCGCCGGAACACGATCCTGGTGTTCGCAGGGATCACCGCCGCGGGGGTGATCCTGGCGGTCCTGCTGGGCTACTTCCTTGGCCACCGGATCTTCATGCCGGTGCGCCGGCTGATCGAGGTGAGCCGCAGGGTATCCGCCGGCGACCTGTCCCCCGACGTCGGCCCGATTTCCTCCAGCGAGATCGGGGTGCTCCAGAAGACCTTCTCGGAAATGCTCAAGTCCCTGCGGGATCGGGACCGGCACCAGCGGGCGGAGAGCGAGCTCAAGCTCCTGCAGTCCGAGAGGCAGGCCTCCGTGGGGCGCCTGGCCGCCGGCGTCGCCCACGAGATCAACAATCCCCTCACGGGGGTCCTCACCTTCACCCACATGCTCCTGCGCCGCGAGGACCTGGCGCAGGACATCCGCGAGGACCTCCAGACCATCGCGGTCTCCACCGAGCGGGTGCGCAAGATCGTAAAGGGGCTGCTGGACTTCTCCCGGCAGAGCAAGATCGAGCCGGAGCCCACCGAGATCAATGAGCTCATCCAGCAGACGATCCCCCTAGTGGCCAACCAGGCCCTGGTCAAGGGCGTGATCTTCTGCTTCGACCCCGGCAAGGACCTGCCGAGACGCACCCTGGACCGCAGCCAGTTCCAGAGCGTGCTCCTGAACGTCATCCTCAACGCCATCGACGCCACCGAGCGGGGCGGACACATCACCATCACCACCTCGCTGACCTACTCCCCCGACCCCGAGGCCAAGCGGGGCCTGGAGATCAGCATCTCCGACACGGGCCACGGGATCGACCCGGAGCACCTGGACAAGCTCTTCGATCCTTTCTTTACCACCAAAGAGGTCGGCAAGGGCACCGGCCTGGGGCTGTCCGTGTCGCAGGGGATCGTGGAGCG
>JAFGFV010000569.1 GCA_016930895.1 Spirochaetales bacterium
GGGGATTGTTCTTCGGGTTGATCGTGTTCATGTTCAGGATGTTTTCCATGTTGTTGTACACGTGCCAGCCGGAGTGGGCCACGGTCAAGGTTCCAAGCGTCTTGGCCACCGCGTCGGCGCTCTTCTTGTCCGGCAGGAACACGGTCAGAATGGTGCCGCACTCCCCGGCGGGGTCGTTGAGGCGCCGGAAGGAGAGCCCTGGCAAATCGCTGATCTGTCCCTTGAAGCGGGCTTTCAGAGCCCGCAGGCGCTCGATGATTGCACCGAGCTTGCGGAACTGGGCCAGCAGCACGGCAGCGGTCAGCTCGGTCATGCGGAAGTTCTGCCCGATCACCGAGCGGTTTCCCACCTCGACTCCGGTGCGCAGGGGCAGGTGCCCCTGGTCGTGGTAGCCGAAGGCCCGCTTGTACAGCTCCTCGTCGTCGGTCACGACCATTCCCCCGTCACCGGCGTTGATCGTCTTGAAGATGTTGAAGGAGTAGGTGCCGATCAGGCCGACGGTGCCCAGGCGCCTGCCCTTGTAGGTCCCACCGAAGGCCTGGGCCGTGTCCTCGATGAGCAGGAGCTTGTGCCGGTCCGCGATGGCTTTGAGGGAATCCAGGTCACAGGGGTTCCCGATCATGTGCACGGGAAGAATCGCCCGGGTGTGCTTCGTGATCCGGCGTTCCACGTCCGCCGGATCCAGGGTCAGGCTCTCGTCCACCTCCGCGAGCACGGGCACGGCGTTGCAGAAGATCACCGAGGACATCGAGGCGATGAAGGTATAACCGGGGACGATCACCTCGTCCCCCGGGCCGATGCCTGCGGCCGCCATGGCCGTGATCAGCGCGGCGGTTCCGGAGGACAGGGCCAGGGCATACCGTACGCCGAACTTGCCGGCAACCTCCTCCTCGAGGGACTTGACGCGGTGCTTGAAAGCAGGGTCCTTCTCGTCGCCGTAGCGAAACAGGTAGCGGGCGCGGATCAGCTCGACGATTTCCTCTTCCTCTTCTCTTCCCATCCAATAGTAACCGGGACCGGGCATGAGTTCCTCCCTGTACGAATGCAGTGCAGTCATTGTAGCGGTTCCCGTGGCAGCCGTCAAGGCTACTAAAAGCCATAGTTGGCATATTCGCCGGAAAGATAGTTGCAATGGGCCAGACTTTAGTATATTCTTTCTATAACTATCGACCGCAGGACATACGGGCGGAAGGAATACCGCAAAACCGATGGATATTTACGGGATCCCGGAAATCAGGGGCCTCAGCAAGAGCGAGGCCAAGGCAGTGAGGGCCATCGTGTACCAGGGGAACCCCACCCGCCGGTCGATTGCCCGGGACACCCATCTCAGCCTGGTCAAGGTGTCGTCGGTGCTCGCCCAGCTCGAGGAGCGGGCAGTCGTGCTCAAGGAGGGCAAGACCCGAACCTCCGGCGGGCGTCCCTCCCACGTCTATGCCCTGCGCAGCGAGATGGGCTACGCCCTGGGGCTCAACGTCGGCCTCGACGAGATCCGGATCGTGGCCATGGATTGCGCGAAGGGCCTGGTCCTACGGAGCTCCTCGCCGCTCTCACTGTCGCCGGACCCGGGCTCTCACCAGGCGGCGATCGTCGAGAGCATCTGCGCGGCGATCGAGGGGGCCAGGGCTTCGCTCCCCGACCCCGAGCGGCTCCTCGGGATCGGCCTGGCCCTGCCCGGCATGGTCGACACCCAGCAAGGGGTGTGGCTTCTGGGGCTCCAGCTCACCGGAATTACCCACATCCAGATCGCCGAGCTTCTGACCCGCCGCTACGGGGTCCCCGTGATAATCGAGGACGTGGCCCGCTCCCTGGGCTTCATGGAGATGCTTCTCGGGGAAGGCAAGACGCTCCAGAACTTCGTCCTGCTCTACCTGGGTCTGGGCATGGGCGCCGGGGTCGTGGTGAACCGCAGGCTCTACAGGGGCTCCCACGGTCTGGCTGGAGAGATCGGGCACATCGAGCACCCCCAGAACAAATACCGCTGCAGCTGCGGCAATGTCGGCTGCCTGGAGACTGTCGTGTCCCCTACGGGAATCCTCCGGCTGTTCCGGGACCGCCTCGAGGAAGGGGTCCGCTCGCAGCTGCAGAGCCACATCGCCCCGGGGGCGGAGCCGCTGAGCCTCGAGCAGATCCATGCCGCGGCGGTGGCGGGAGACAGGCTGGCCCTGTCCACGCTGGGGGAGATCGCCGGTTTCCTCGGAGACGCCTGCGCCATGCTGATCAAGCTGTTCAATCCCCAGGCACTCATCGTGAGCGGGGCCATCACCATGTTCGCGGATTTCCTACGCGAGCCCGTCGAGAGGGTCATCGTCCGCCACGTCCTGCCGGAGATGCTCACGGACTACCGGACCCACTTCGCCGACTACGCGCCGTACGCCGAGGCGCACAGCGCCGCCCTCCTGGGCCTCAGTCACGTGTGCGACCTGCTGGCCGAAGAGACCACCGCTTGACCCAACAACGGAGGTAGAGATGCAAGCACTTTCCACTGCGATCGATGCGTTCTTCAGCTTCAAGGCGTACGTCATGCTCCCGATCATCA
>JAFGFV010000103.1 GCA_016930895.1 Spirochaetales bacterium
CCCTCCTTGCCGCATCTGTGCCGCGGGGGTCAGCGGGCCCTGACCCTGACCTCGCTCATCACGGCGGTCCCGGTGATCCGCAGGGACGACCCGGGCCGGGGTGCAGGGGCGCTGCGGCCCCGCAGGGATGCCAGCCGGGTCCGCCGGCGGCTCTCTTTGACCTCGCCCAACACCGGGGACACGTCCACCTGTACGGGCAGACCCTCCGGGACCGTCACGACCACCGTGCTCATCACACAGGCCATCCGCAGCTCGACCTCCCCCGGCGGCAGCGCCACCTCGCGGAAGTCCAGCTCGATGCTGCTCATCACCGCCCGGACGGCCACGACCCGGCTCGTCAGCCAGTCGCCCCGGAGCGTCCGGCTCATCATCACGCCCCGCACCTCCTGCGGTTCCGCGGACAGCTCCCGGGTGCGTCCCCGGGCCTCGAGGGGCGCCCTCTCGGGGCGGGCGGAAATGGAGTGCAGCTCCTCCGGGATATCGTCGAGCAGGCGGTCGAGCTCCTCCAGGGTGGCGGCAGCATGAGCTTTCGCCACCCGGCGCTCGAACTCCTCCAGGCGGATCAAGTCCCGGGCGAAGCCCTCGCTCAGGATCGCGATGGCGCGTTCCCGGCGGAAGCCCAGGGTGGCGGGCACCGGACCGGGGGCCCTGCGGGGCGCACGCCCTTCGGCACTCTCGCTCACGGCATCCTACTCGGTGTTCATGCGCTCGAAGAGCTTGTAGAGGCTGTGGGTGCCCATGTTCTCCAGGCCGACCGCCATGGCGGCCACGTAGAACTGGTGGGCCAGGGCCAGGCCCGGGAGGCTCAGGCGCATACGCCGGGCTTCCTTGAGGGCGATGTCCATGTCCTTGACGAAGTGCTTGATAAAGAAGCCCGGGTCGAAGTTGCCCTTGGCGATGCGGGGCCCGTAGTTGTTCAGGCTCCACGAGGCCGCCGCCCCTTTGCCGACCACGGCGATCATCTCCTCCATGTCGACCCCGGCCTTGTAGGCGTACAGAAGGCACTCGATCACCCCGATCATGGTGGTGGCGATGTGGATCTGGTTGCACACCTTGGTGTGCTGGCCCGCCCCGGCAGGCCCCATGTAGGCGATGTTCTCTCCCATGAGCTTGAACAGCGGTTGGACGCGCTCGAAGGTATCCCGATCGCCCCCGACCATGACGGCCAGCTTGCCCGAGCGGGCGCCCACGTCCCCTCCCGAGACCGGGGCATCCAGGGCCGCCACGGAGCGCTCCTTGGCCGCGTCGTAGATCGTCTTGGCCAGGGTCGGCTCGGAGGTCGTCATCTCGACGAGGACCGAGCCCGCCTTGGCGCCGGCCAGCACCCCGTGTTCCCCGAGCACCACCTCTTCGACGTCCGCCGGGTACCCGACAATGGTGAAGACGCAGTCGCTGCCGCTGGCCACCTCCGCGGGGTCCTCGCACCACCGGGCCCCCGCCGACTCGAGATCCGCGGCCTTGTCCCGGGTCCGGTTGTATACCCGCACGGAGTAGCCCGCCTTGAGCACGTGCATGCACATGGAGCGGCCCATCACCCCGGTGCCGATCCACCCCACAGTCTTGATTTCCATGATTTCCTCCATAAGCTGGTTGCTGGGCCTGTGCGCGGCCCCCCGGGATACCGATGCTCCACGCCCCGGCTCCCCCAGGGCACCAGGCCCACAGGCTGCCTGTGCCGCAGGTCTCCAGTATAGTCCCCGATGCTCAGGCGCTCAAGCTCCGCCCAGCAGGGCCAGCATGCGGCTCAGGCCGTAGGCCCCTGCGAGGAGCATGCCGATGGGCGCGACCACCCGGGCCATGTTATGCAGCAGCGAAGTCTTGAAGTATTCGCCGGTGACCACCAGGCAGACGTGCACGGGGGACAGCAGCTGTCCGGCGTACCCCCAGGCGTAAGCGAGGACCGTCAGGGACAGCAGCGCCGAGGTCGCCGGGGCCGGGCCGAGCAGGCTCAGCACTACCGGGAAGCTGGCACCGATGGTTCCCACGTTGAGTCCGAGCGCCAGGCCGGCGATGAACGGGATCAGGACGATGAACAGCTGCTCGGGGATGCCGAACTGCGTCAGCTCCCCCTGCATCTGCTCGACCAGGAGAACCCCCCCGGGGAGACGGGACTCGATGATGGCCCCGTAGACCCGGATCACGGCGATCAGCGCGGCCATCTCAAACGCGCGCCTGGCGAGCAGTGTCTTCTTCCAGGCGTGGAGGCCCGGGCGGCGCTGGACCTGGAGCACCCCCAGCGCCAGCACCAACCCGATCAGCATCGGCAGGTACCGGCTGATGCGGGTCAGCGAGGGCACGGCGAGCTGCAGCCCCAGGTAGACGACGATCACGGTCAGGATCGGCGCCACCAGTCCCAGGAAACCCCGGGGCACCTCCCCCTCCCCTCCGGCGGCGCCCTCTGCCCCGGCGGGCCCCAGCGACCCGCCTGCTCTGCCAGTCCGCTGGCTCGGACCGCCAGTCTTCTGGCTCGGACCGCCAGTCTTCTGGCTCGGACCGCCAGTCCTCTGGCTCGGGATGCGCCGCAGGAAGAACAGGTAGCCCGCCAGCACCGCCACACCGGTCATGGGCAGCTGCGCAGCGAGGAACCGCCAGTACTCCAGTCCGGTCAGGTCCAGGGCGAGCAGGACCCCGGGGTACAGGGGCCACCAGTATTCCCAGATGTGCCTGAACCAGTAGTTGGCCTGGGTCTTGACCCAGGCCGGAATGCTTCCGGACACGTCGGCCCGATCCACCATGGGGGCGCTGAACACCGCGCCGCCGGGCATGGGCAGCAGCCCGATTACCGCCGGCAGGGCGGCAAAGGCCGCGCGGTGAGGCACCCGGGCACGCACCGTGGCCACCAGGTCCCGCATGACCCCCGTGTCGGACATGAGGGAGCTCAGCCAGATGATCAGGAAGAAGGAGAGCAGGAGCAGCAGGTTGTCCACGGCAAAGAACCGCTCCCGGGCGATCCAGCCGATCGAGAGGGCGCCGTGCCCGGCCCAGAACCCGAGCAGCACGGTGCCTGCGGCGACCGCCGCCAGCAGACTCCGCGTCACCGCGTTGAGCGCCAGAATGAACGCCAGGGTAGCGAGGACCTTCACCAGCACCGGAAGGCCCAGGACCGCTGTGACCACGGCGGTCACAGGCACCTTCGAAAGACCCGATGGACCTTGTAGATCCTGCCGCCCAGGGTCTTCATGTCGCTGAGCATGAGCGTCGTGGTCTCGGCGATCTGGACCATCTCCGCCCAGCGGTAGCCGGACTGCATCACGGTGTTGTACAGCTCGTAGTACAGGAGCGCATTCCCGCCAAGCTTCTGGTACTCCGGCAGGATACCGGCCCCGTTCACGATGAGCATCTCCGTGCGCCGCCGCTCCGTTGCCAGATCGACCAGGTTCCAAGGCGCAAGCGCTCCACGCGCGCGCTGCAGGGCCCCAGACAGGTCCGGGAAGGCGAGCAGAAACCCCGCCAGCTGTCCTTCGTAGAGCAGGAGCTTGACCAGGGAAGGCGTGGTGACGCGCATGAGGCCCCGCGCCAGCTCTCGGATCTCCTGCCGGCTCAGGGGCGTGAAATCGTCATGGCTCAGGAAGGCGCGGTTGTACACCTCCCCGATCCCGACGGCCCGGGACAACACCTCGCGCCTGCTGCGGAAGCGCGGGACCGTGAACCGCCCCCGCTTGAGGGCGAGCTCGGCCACCCGCCGGATCTTCTCCGGGAGCCGAAAGCCCTCGCGCTCGACCACGGCCGTGTAGAAGTCCTTCTCCTTCTCCAACCCCCAGCCCTCGAGCAGGGCGCGGTAGTAGGGCTGGTGGTAGTGCATCATGGTCATGCTGGCCCGGTGCTCGAAACCCTCTACCAGGAGCCCGCCTCCGTCCATGGTCGAGAACCCGTACGGCCCGGCGAGCTCCCGCAATC
>JAFGFV010000570.1 GCA_016930895.1 Spirochaetales bacterium
CGGCTCGACGGCGATGGTGCGGGCGATGCACAGCCGCTGCTGCTGCCCCCCCGACAGGGACAGCCCGCTGATGCCCAGACGCCCTTCCACCTCCTCCCACAAGGCCGCCTGCCGCAGGCTCCGCTCGGCGATGGAGGTGAGCTCACCGCGATTGCGGACGCCGTACATCTTGGGACCGTAGATCACGTTCTCGTATATGGACTTGGGAAAGGGATTGGGCTGCTGAAAGACCATGCCGACGTCCCGGCGCAGACGGACCGGATCGATGTCCCTGTCGTAGATGTTCTTTCCGTTCAGGAGGATCTCCCCCTCGACCCTGCTCCCCTCGATCATGTCGTTCATGCGGTTGAAGCAGCGCAGAAACGTGGACTTGCCGCAGCCGCTGGGCCCGATCAAAGCGGTAATACGGTTGCGGTAGACCTTCATGCTCACGTCCTTGAGAGCGAGATAGCTCCCGTAGTAGAAGTTGAGATCCTGGACCTCCAGGATGGTCGACAGCTCGGAGGTATCTTCCACGGGTCGCATGTTGGCGGAGGAAACGGCTACATCCACGGCGTTCTCCCTGTCTATTTCCCCGTATACCGCTTGCCGCTGAAGCGGTTGCGGATGTAGATGGCCAACCCGTTCATGGCCAGCAGGATGATCAGCAGCACCACGATCGCCGCCGGCGTGACCCCGTGCTGGAACTCCGCCTTGGGGAAGTCCGACCAGGCGTAGATCTGAAGCGGCAGGGCGCTGAAAGAGCTCAGGATTCCGTGGGGAGCCGTGAACATGGTGGCGGCTACCCCGATCATGATCAGCGGGGCCGACTCCCCCATGGCGTTGGCCAGGGCCAGGATGACGCCGGTCATGACGCCGGGCACGGACATGGGCAGCACGACCGAACGGATCATCTGCCAGCGGGTCGCCCCCAGGGCCAGGGAGCCCCGGCGCTGGGAGTCCGGCACCGCCCGGATGGCCTCCTGGGAGGAAACGATCACGATCGGCAGGACCCGCAGGGTCAGGGTGAAGGCGGCGACCAGCACGATCCCGTGCTCCATGCCCAGGGTGGACACGAACAACCCAAGCCCGAGCAGACCGTACACGATCGAGGGGACCCCGGCGAGGTTGGCGATATTGATCTCCACGAAGCGCTTGAAGAAGTTGTCCCGGGAGTACTCCTCCAGCCAGACCGCAGCACCGACGCCGATGGGAAGCGAGAACAGGGCGACCAGGGCCACCACGAAGGTGGAGCCGACGATCTGCGGGTACACCCCCGCCTTCTCGGGGAAGCGCGAAGGCGAGCTCGTGACGAACTGCCAGTCCAGCCAACCGGCGGCGTCCCAGAACACGTACACCAGCAGTCCGGCGAGGCTGACGATCCCGAAGAAGGTGGCAAAGACGCACAGGGCGGAGAAGACGTGCCCTTTGGCCCGCTCGCGCCCGATGTTGTCCCCGGCGGCCTCGAGCACGGCCTTGCGCGTGAGCTCGGCCCGGGCCGCCCTCGCGGCGCGGCCGATCACTGGTACTTCTCCCGAAACCTGTTCTTGATGACCTGGCTCACCAGGTTCAGGACCAGGGTCATCACGAACAGGGCCAGCCCGATGGCGAACAGGCTCTTGTAGGCAAGCGAATCGCCGGTCACGTCGCTGGTGCCGATCTCGACCATGGCCGCGGTCATGGTCTGCACGGGGCCGAGAAAGGCGTCGGCCGGCTTCAGCGGATTGACCATGCGGGCCAGGTTTCCGGCGGCGATGGTCACCGCCATGGTTTCCCCGATCACCCGGGACACTCCGAGGATGAAGGAAGCCACGATTCCCGACAGCGCCGACGGGATCACGATGGTGGTCGACACCTGGAACTTCGTGATCCCCAGGGCGAAGCCCGCCTGGCGAAGGGTAAGGGGGACCGCGCGCATGGCGTCCTCGCTGATGCTGGCCACCGTGGGGATGATCATGATGGCCACCACGATCGAGGCAGACAGGACGTTGAAGGTGCTGATCGTCGGGAAGACGCGGCGCAGGATCGGCGTGACGTACACCAGGGCGAAGTAGCCGTAGACGACCGTAGGGATTCCGGCGAGCACCTCGAGGGCCGGCTTGATCACAGCCCGAAACCTCTGACTGGCGTACTCACTGAGGTAGGTGGCCGCCAGCAGTCCCACGGGCAGGGCGATGATTGCGGTACAGAGCGTGAAGGTGACGGTGCCGCTGATCAGGGGCAAGACCCCGAACTCGACAGGCAGAATCGTCGGGCTCCAGCGCGTACCCGCGAAGAACCTGATGATGGAGACTTCGCTGAAGAACTCCCCGGCGTCGAAAATCAGCACCGCGATGATTCCGATGGTGGTCACGATGGACAGGGAGGCGCAGGCGATGAAGACCGCCTGGATCATGTTCTCCTGCACGTAGCGCCCCGGACGCTTGAGCAGTTTCTCCAGCAGCTGTTTGTCGCTCATGGCAGGCCTACGGTACCACTTTTCCTTGACGAAGAGAAGACGATGGAGGAACCAATCGTCCCTCCATCGTCGCTGAATCCAGGCCCTGGCGAGATGTTCGTTCGAAGTGCCGGGCGGCTACTTGAGGTCGGCGACGGCCTTCTCGAACGTGTCGAGCATGGCCTGCTTCTCTGCCGCACTCATCGGCACGTAGCCGATCTCGCTGATCATGCTGGAGTCGATCAGGTCGAGGTAGAAGCGGATGAAGGCCTCCATCTCGGGACGCTTGAGGCTCTCGCTGTTCACGTAGATGAACAGGGGGCGGGACAGGGGCTTGTACTGGCCGCTCTTGGCGGTCTCCAAGCTCGGGGCCACGCCGTTCACCTTGAGGGCCTTGACCCGGTCCTTGTTCTCCAGGTAGTAGGCCATGCCGAAGTAGCCGATGGCGTTCTTGGAGCC
>JAFGFV010000571.1 GCA_016930895.1 Spirochaetales bacterium
AGGAAGGCATCGATCTCCTCGAAGGCGTCTCCCTCGTCGATGGTGAACGCCTTGGGCACCGCCACCTTCTTCTCCTTGCAGTGCTGCAGGCAGATCCAGGTGGCCAGGGTCGAATCCTTGCCGCCGCTCCAGATTAGCCGTACGTCCTTGGGGTCGAACCGCTCGAACAACTGCGCGTAGATCTCCTTGGACTTGGCGATCTTCTCCTCCAACTCCCTTACGCGCTTGCCGTCCAGATTCACGCTTGCCATGGTGTGCTCTCTCCTTGTGCTCTGTGGTTTAGCTGTAGCTCGCCGCCCTGCCGATGCGCGGCTGGAGCTTTTCCCGCATGGCCTTGGCCTTCGGGGATTGGTCGATGATGTTGTGCTCTTCCAGCGGGTCCGCTTCCAGGTCATACAGCTCCCAGCGGTCCTCCTCCTGGCGGTAGGTGACCTTGAGGGCCCCTTCCCGGTAGTAGAAGGCCGGCCGGTCGGTCTCCTTGATCTTGTGGCTGAGCTTGCCGATCGCCTCTCCGCAGCATCCGGACTCCCGGTAGCGGTCCAGCGGGTACAGGGGTTGACCCTGGAAGCTCTCGTGCGGGTCCAGGCCGAACAGGCGCATCACGGTCGGGGGGATGTCCAGCCCGCTCACCAGGGTGTCGCAGCCCTCGCCGGCTCCTTCCGGGGGGTTCACCACCAGGAGCGGCACGTGCACCAGCTCGGAGAAAAACTTGCCGTCGTGGGACAGACCCCCGTGCTCGCCGAACTCGTCCCCGTGGTCCGTGGTCACGATCACGGTGGTGTCCTCCAGCACCCCGCGGCTCTGGAGGATCCCGAACAGCTCCCTGGCGTAGTCATCGACCTCCAGCACGTGGGCCCGGTACAGCTGGTGAAGCAGCTCGTTGATCTTGGGATCCGAGGCGTCCCGCTTCAGGAGCACCTCCTGGAACAGGCGGAACATCTCCTGTTTGCTCAGGCCGATCGAGGGATCGACCTGCTTGAGGTAGCGCTCCTCCGGGACGTAAGGCTCGTGCACGTCCATGTAGTGCACCCAGAGAAAGAAGGGGCGATGCCCATCCCCCTGGACGTGGCTCTCCAGCCAGCGATCCACCTTCTTGTTGAGTACGTCCCCCTTGATGTAGGGGCTCATGTCGTCCACGTCGTCCTGCATCGAGTCGTAGAAGCTGTCCCACCCCCGGTTCCAGCCGAAGAAGCCACTCAGGTACGGATTGGAGTGATAGGCCGCCGTCGCGATCCCTTTGGCCTTCAGGGCCTCGGAGATCAGGGTTCGCCCGGTGGCGAGCTTCTGGGATTTCGGGAAGTCGAAGAGGTACGTGGAAGTCAGCAGCCCCGGAAACGAAGCCTGGGTGTACGGGGCCACGGAATGGGCGCCGGCAAAGACGGTGGCCTTCTCCACCTGCGAATCGAGAAAGGGAGTCAGCCCCGCGTCGCCGCCGTAGCAGCCCAACACATCGCGCCTGAGGGTGTCGATCGTGAACAGCACCACGTTCTTCATCATTCCTGCTCCTTGTGGTTTCGATAGTACTCGGTGAGGATCTGCAGTACCTCGGGCCGGCTGAACTCCTCGGGCGGCCGGCGTCCCTCCGACAGCAGGGCTCGCAGCTCGGTGCCGCTGATCAGGAGGCGGTCCTCAGGGCTGTGCGGACAGCTCTTCAGGGAGGCCATCCCCCCGCACTTGTAGCACCAGAAGGTCCAGTCGAGCTTCAGGGCGCGGATGGCCAGCGCCCCGGGGGTCAGACGGTCGAAGATCTCCTGGGCCTCGAAGGGCCCGTAGTACTTGCCCACCCCCGCGTGGTCCCGTCCGATGATCAGGTGGCTGCAGCCGAAGTTCTGGCGGATGATCGCGTGCAGCACCGCCTCCCGCGGCCCCCCGTAGCGCATCTCCATCGGATATACCTTGAGCACCACGCGCTCTGCTGGCAGGTAGCGGTCGATCAGGGCCTGGTAGCACTTCATCCGCACGTCCGCAGGGATGTCGCCGGACTTCAGGGCGCCGACGATCGGATGGATGAACACCCCGTCGCTCACCTCCATGGCGATGCGGATCAGGTACTCGTGGGAGCGATGGATGGGGTTGCGGGTCTGAAAGGCCGCCACGGCAGACCAGCCCCGCTCGGTGAAGATCCTCCGGGTTTCCGCCGGCCTGGCGAACTCGGGGTACTCCGCGGGGTACCGCCCCTCGCTGAGGGCCCTGACCGGACCCCCCAGGTAGATCTCCCCCTGAGAGTAGATGCGCTGCACCCCGGGATGCGCCTCCTCCTCCGTGCCGAAAACCTCCCGGGCTTCCTTTGTCCGGTCGTACGGGTACTTCTCCTGCACCGTCATCATCGCCATGACCTCGCCGCTGTCCTCCGCGACCAGGGCGACATCCTGGCCTTCCCGGATTCCGGCGGCCACCTCCCGGCCCACGGAAACCGTGACCGGGATCGGCCAGAGCACCCCGCTGGACAGCTCCATCCGCTCGACGGTCCCCAGGTAGTCTGCGCGGCCGAGGAACCCCTCCAGGGGGCTGAAGGCGCCCATGGCCAGCATGACCGAGTCCGAGGCTTCTTTGGAGTTCAGCGGCACCTTGGGCAGGCTCGCTGCGCGCCGGCGCTCCTCGGCCAACTCCTCCCCCTGCAGGAGTAGGGGCTTGAGGGTGCCGCCGTGGGGGGGAACGAGCTTTCCGCCCGTGGCAATCATGTCGATCTCTCCTTGCCTGTGACTGGTTTGGTCGGGATTGACAATCTCGAGCCACAGGCTGCGGGTTGTGCCCGCGGGTCCATGCGTTTCCGACACACGGATCGACCAGTCATTCCCACGCGACACTTCATTGCATGCATCATATATGCAACTTGCATTCTATCCGTGCGCGCGAGAATGTCAAGATCCTCCGCCACCTCTCCCTGCGGCACAAGGCATCCTGATACGCCAGAAGATCGGAACTCCCGGGCGGCTGCGGAGAGCAGCGACGAAACGCAGACGCTCACCATATGTGAGCGCTCACATAGTACTCTGCAACCCGCACCTTAGTCAACCGGGCTGCAGTCGAAACGCACCAGGTTGGCGCCGCCGCGTATCCTCACGGGTTCTGGACCGGTCCTGGCGGTCATCAGCCGCCCCGCCCGCAGGGCGCAGGGGCTCATTTCAGGCTCACGTGGTAGCGGCACTTGTCCCCCCGGATCGTCGTGTGGCTGTATTCGAGCCATGCGCCGCGTTGGTCGTAGGAAACCTTGGTGATCAGCAGGGCAGGGCTGTGGTTCTTGACCCCCAGCAGCCTGCCGTCTTCCGCGCTCAGGCAGATCGGCTCCAGATACTCGTCGATGTGGGCGAAGTTGATCCCCAACTCGGTGACGAGGAAATCGTAGATCAAGCCGTCGGCGGCCTTCCGGTACATGGGCCCACAGAGGTCGTCATTGAAGTACAGCCTCTCGATGGCCAGAGGCTCTTCCTCGATGTAGCGAATGCGATCGATGTTGATGATTCGCTTGCTCGGGTTGTGCACCTCGAATCCGTCCAACAGGGCGGCGTCGAAGGGCTTCACCTCCCTGCTGATCACTTCGATCCGTTCCGCGAGGCCCTTCTCCCGGATGATGCGGCCGAAGCTCAAGTATTTCGCAATGTCCAACTCCAGCTTGGGCTTCTTGATGAACGACCCGAGCCCTTTCACTTTGTAGATCTGGTTATTCCTCTGCAGCTCCGCCAGAACCTTGCGCACGGTGGTCACCGTGATCTCGTAGGTTTCGGCGAGCTCGCTTTCTGACGGCAGCCGGCCGTCGGGGAACTCGTTGGCCTTGATGCGGTCCAGGAGCAGCCTCTCCGCCTGGATGTAGTACGGGATCCCCGAGCTCTTGTCGATCCGGCCGCTCACGATTCGAGCGCCCCCGCCGCCTCCACCGCCGTCTTCCCCCTCTTGACCACCAGCTTGAGGGCGTCGATCATCCGGCGCGGGCTGCGGGACTGAAAGATGTTGCGCCCGATGGCGACACCGCGCGCCCCCCCCCGTACGGCCTGCTCGGCGAGCCTCAGCACGTCGATCTCCCGGGACATCTTTCTTGAGCCCAGGACGAAGATCGGAATGGGCACGGCCGCTGTGATCTCGGAGAAACGCTCGTCGGTGTAGAAGGTCTTGATCATGTCGGCCCCCAGCTCGCACAGGATCCGGCAGCCGGCCTTGATCAGCTCGTGCCACTCGTCGCCGTCCACGTTCTCATAGACCGCCGGGTGGAACTCACCGATGAGCGGCAGGCCGAGGCGCTCCTTCTCCATGACCACACGGCTCCAGAGCTCTGCGTTTTCCGCGTCGATGCGCTGGCTCGAAGTGTGCAGCTGCAGCGACGTGACGACCGCGTCAGCGCCCAAGGACTGCAGGTAGGCTGGGGTGAACAGCTCGCGGCTGTGCCCTTCGTGGTAGTCCCACTGGAAGCAGTACGCCGAGGTGAAGCCAAGACGGGTGATGAGCGCCGGGGCGCCGCGGCGGTAGAACACCTCCGGATAGCGCTCGATCATCCCGGGACCGAGCAGGATGGCGTCAGCCGTCGCGGCGTCCTTGAGTCGCGCCCCTAGATCTTCGAGCCCGGGCTGGACCCCCTGGAACATGCCGTGATCCACTGCACAGATCACGATGTTCTCCTTCCGCAGATTGCCGTTGAACAGTCGCTGCAATCGAATGGTCTTGCCGATCATCCTCACCCCTCCTTGGTATTGCCCTCTCGGCCTGCGGGCTCTAGTAGCCCGCCTTGGCCAGGCGGCTGCGCACCCTTGCCTCTTCGTCGAGGATCTGCTCAGTCTTCCGCTCGAATGCCCACTCGAAGCGCTCCGGATCGAGATTCTTTCCCCTGAACCCCTCGAACTCCCTCCCGTAGCGGTGGGCCTGAAAGATCAGCTTGGACTCACTCCAGCCCCAGATGGCTGGGCGATGCACTACGAACGGGCTGGCGTATTTCCACACGACCTCCTTGTCGAGAGTCACCTCGTAGAAGGTGCCGGTTCTGGACTCAGAGATCAAGGTGTTGCCGTTGGGCAGCCGCTGCGCGCTGCCGCAGAAGTTCGTGTATATGAGATGCAGGGGGTCGATGTACTCCCATACGATCTCGTCGGTACTCGGGTTGACCTCCACCGCGCGGGAGACCTCGAAGCTGGAGATTTCCTGGGGGTCGCCTTTCTTGTACGGTTTGCGATGCAGGCCGTTGTCGAAGACGAGCACGTTTCCGCTGTCGAGGACCGAGGCGCAGTGCTGGTGTCCGAGCAGGTGCTCCGGCCCCCAGCGCCAGGCGATCTCACCAGAGTTGCGGTCGACCCGGCCGATCGTGTTGAAGTGTCGGAACGAGAGAAGGAGGTCCCCGTTGGGGAACACGTCCACCGAGTTCGTGTACCCCCAGACCATCCGGTTGGCCAGCGGGCATTCCACGTCCCGGTCTATGTCGAAGTGTTCGTGGCTCTTCCATTCCCACAGGATCTTTCTGTCTTTGCGGCTGATCTCGGCAGCCGACACACCGAGGATCTTGCCGTTCAGCTCCGTGCCGGGGATCCCGCCTTTGATCCTCTTCTGCAGATCCGTCGGAATCTCCACGAACCTCAGAACCATGATGTTGCCGTTGTCGAGAACCCTGAAGTCATGGTGGAGCATCCCGTCGTCGTATCGCCACACCTCGCGGCCGTCCCAGTCCACCTCCACGAGCTCCGTGGCGTTTCCGCCCAGATCCTCGATGGCCCCCTCGCCGCGGCCCAGCCACATCAGATTCCCGTTCGACAGCAGTCTCCCGTGGACCCCGGGCGGGTTCTTGAGCTCCCAGCGGTTGACGACCCTCCCCTGCATGTCCACGAGCCAGGCGAAGCGCTCGTACATGGGGGCGAAGAGCGTGTAACCGGGGTACGCCTTCGAGGGGTCGTGGATCGCTACGTCGCGGGACAGTTCTCGTACAAAGGCCATTGCTCGTTCCTTTCGCGCCCACAGGCGATGATGTTCATATCTGCACGACCTCCCAGGCCATCGAGCGGCCCAGCTCGGTCAGCGCTTGGACGACCTTGCCGTAGACCAGCACCGAATGATGCGTGCCCCCGTGGCGGCTGTATTCCGGAAGAAGCCGCTCCAGCCGCTCAGCCGGTTTGAACCAGCCGTGGATGGCAGCGTCGAGGCGGTCGCCGCGATTGGCGGTAAGCCGGCCGGGCACGAGGATCAGCCGCAGGGGATCGCCGGCGTTCGAGCCGGTGGGAGCCAGATTGACGAGCACGGCCTCCCCCGGCCTGTAGCGCCCGACCGCAACCGCGGAGGCGACCCCGGTCAGGGTGTAGGGCTTCTCGATGAGCCGCGGCGTCCCGCCCAACACGCGGAGGTTGACCTCCGCGATGTGGCTGAGGAAGATCCTGCCGCGCTTCCAGTCCGGGCAGAACATCTCTGTGAACGTCGCCTCGCCGAAGGCCCTGGACAACGCCGCGGTCATCAGGGCCGAAAGGAAGTCCCCTTCGCCAGCATAGCCGATGCCGCGGGCCATGGCCTTGCTGGCTTCGAGGAACGGCAGCGCCCGCGGCTGGAGGGCGCGGAGGGACAGAGGATTCATGGTGAAGGCGTCCAGCCGCTCCTTCGCCAGCCAGCCACGCAGCGCCAATCCCACTCGCACGGAGGCACGATGCAGCTCCGCAGAGGTCTCGACGCGGAATCGCCGCCTGTCCTCTTCGAGCTCGGCCTCGACTGCCGGTTCGTCTTCCGACGGGACCCCGCTCTGAAGACTGCCTGCCCCCGCCCGCACCACTTCCGCCCCCACGAGCCTCTTGAGCGCGTGGGCGCTGATGCGGAAGTCCCCCATCCCGGGGAAACGCTCGCCGAGCAGCCCGACCCGGCCCCGCCTGAGCACGGAAGAGGCACGCAAGCCCCGCCCCCGGGCCACCACGCGGTCCAGGACGTCCGATTTCTCCCAGTGACCGGCCTCGACCGCGAAGGGCTTGCCGTGACGCCCGAGGAGGTTGCACAGGTCCTGGACGCCGTGGATGCCCTGATTCAGGAGGACCTCGATCAGCTCTTGGGCCCTACCGAAATCGAAGCGGGGGGTCGTGTCCAGGACGATGAGGGGAAGCCCCGTACGGGCGAGCTCCGGAGCCGCTTCGAGGGAGGGCGAGTAGGTCACGTGGAGGGTCACGAGGGCATCTGCTTCGGCCTTCTCGAAGCCGGCGACGGCCTCCCGAATCGCTGCCCGCCTCGCGCACAGCGGGGCGGGCAGGACCTCGGCGCCCCGCTTGCCCAGCTCCTGCACGATGGTCGCCGCGAAGCGCGAAACCCGGGCGCGAAGCTCCGGCAGCGCCTGGTCGAACAGGTCCATGTACAGCGGGAGCAGGCCGATCCTGGAGGTTTGGCTGTGGCCGTCGTCAGATCTCATAGTGCTCATGTCCGCATGGCGTCGTGGGGCGAGGGCACTCGCCCGGACTGATCTGCCCTTCGGGGGTGGCCCGAGAGCTCCGTCGGTCCGGTGCGGCCTTGCCTCTACACCTTTATACATAAGTATAGCAAAAGTCTTCACTGTGTCAACATCCCCAGCCCGCGGCTCGCCCTCGCCTCCCGGAGAGAGGCGAGGTGTGTCGCCGTGAGAGGCGCCCTTAGAGGGTCTTCTCCGCAACCGCCACGATGCGGTCGATTTCCCGGCCCTTCTCCGGCTCGATCTGCCAGAACTCCCCCGCTCCCAGCAAGCGCAGATATCGGTCGTGAGCGATGCGGTAGACGTCCCGGGCCTGGCTCTTCTCGAGAGTGTCGAAGCCTGTCCGGTCGAACACCTGGGGAAGCCAGTTCTCGCGGAAGTGGAGCAGGGTGTGCTCGGCTTCCATGAAGTTCCCGCGCACCCCCACGGCGTGGATGAGCTTCAGCAGGTCACCGATGTTTTCGAATCCCCCCACATCGCGAAAATGCCCGTGAATGTCCCGGCAGATTTCCAGGTCGACCAAAGCCTGTTCGGCGCTGAACACCGACCCGCCGTTGATCAGCCCCAGAGGGTAGCTGTAGCGCCCCGAGAGGTAGGTGAACAGGAACTTGAGCGCCTTTTCGGCCAGGGTTTGGCTGTTGGGGTATTTGGCATCCGTGTAGCCGGAGCCGATGAGGTAGTTGAAGCCGTAGCGCTGCTGATGGACCTCGGCCAGCGCGATGTCCTGCAGGATCGCCTCCGGCGCGCTGAAGGAGGCCGATCCCGTTTGCATGTCGAGAATCCCGGAAATCGTCCCGCCGCCGACTACGGCTTCCGGGTAGACGCACTGGATCGCGGTGATCACGCCCAGGATCTCGGCATTGCCCACGATGGCGTTCCCGAGCATGGTCACCGGCGTGCTGAGCCCGGTGATCGGCATCGGGATGATCGTGCAGGGCAGCCCCCGGGCGGCGAAGGCCAGAAGAATGGTGCCCGCCTCCGCATCCAGGAACAGCGGGCTGATCGTCTCCTTTGCCGTGACCAGGCAGGGCCGCTCGTCGTAGGCTTCCCGGCCGCCCCGGATCACGCTGCCCATCTCTACGAACAGGTCGATCTCCTTTTCGCTCCACACCTCCATGGAGCCGACTTTCCGGGTGTTCTTGACCACGAGCTCTGCGGTCTTGACCCTTCGCATCCGCTCCTCGACTGGTCTGCCCTGGAGATCGGTGCGCAGGACGATCGGATTGCCGACGAAGCTCACCTCCGGAAGCAGCTCACCCAGGCGGATGTAGCTGAGAAGCTCTTCGGCGCTCGCCTCCTGCAGGCGCTGCTCTTCCCAGCTCAGGAACCGCTCGCAGCCACCGCTGATCTTGGCGGCGATGCCGTCGCCCTCCACCACCTCCGAGGTCACGCCGTTGAGCAGATGCATCTTTCTGCCTGAAGCGATGAGCCGCCTGTTGTTTTCGAGGGCCTCCTCGACGAGCCGCTCCGGGATCAGGACGGTCCCGCTGGCGGAATCGACGCGCGCGCCCGCTTTGCGCAGTCCCTCCTGCAGGCGGGGAGATTGGAAGCGCATGCCCGTATTCGCCAGGACCTGGAGGGTCGCCTCGTGGATCTGGCCGATCTGTTCGCCGTTCAGCAGCTGGAAGTGCAGGTGCATGGAGTGGTCCTCGTCTTCACTGGTCGGGGGAAACCGCCGGAGTGAGCGCCCAGCGAGAGGCGCCTCTATACATAAGTAACTGTATACAGTAGCATGGATTTCCAGTCAAGGTCGCGGGTCTTGCCGTCGCGTGCCTTTTTCCAGCGCTCCGACGCCGGTTCCGGGCACAGGGGAGCCCCACGACCCACGCGCTGCTCGTCGGCACTCCGCGCGCGACGGGACAAGGGTAGAGCAGGGGGAGATGACGATGACCTCGCGAGAACGAATCCGCGCGGCGCTGCGGCACGAGCAGCCCGACCGCACCCCCATCGATCTCGGCTCAACTCCTGTGACAGGGATCCAGGCGAGCAGCTACATCGGCCTGAAGCGGGCGCTGGGCCTGCCGACGGATGGGGTGCGGGTCGACGAGCCGTTCCAGATGCTGGCAGAGTTGGAGGACGAGGTCAGGCAGGCTCTGTCCATCGACACGCTCGGCATCGGCCTGCCGACCACGGTATTCGGGTTCCGAAACGACTCGTGGAAGCCCTTCCGATTGTTCGACGGCTCCGAGGTCCTGGTATCCGGTCACTTCGAGTACGAGGCTCTGCCCAACGGAGACCTGGTACTGTTCCCCCAGGGGGACCGCACGGCCGCCCCGTCCGCGAAGATGCCCGAAGGCGGCTTCTACTTCGACTTGCTCGCCAGGAGCTCCGCCCCGGACCTGCTCGACGCGAAGCGGTGGGCCCAGGAAACCTTCGGCCCGCTCAAGGATGAAGACCTCCGCTGGCTGGAGCGTGTCTCCAGGAGCGCGTACGAGGATACGCAGTACGCCCTCGTGGGGAACTTCACGGCAGCTGCCTTCGGCGGCATCGCCGGCATCATGGCGCCCCACGTCAAGGGACCGACCGGCATCCGGACGGTCGAGGACTTCTGGATGGCCTACGTGACCCATCCGGAGTACGTGAAGGAGATCTTCCACCATCAGCTGGAGATTCAGCTGCGAAACCTCGGCCTGTTCCACCAGGCTGTGGGAGATCGCCTCGAGGCGATCCTCCTGAGCGGAACCGACTTCGGGGGACAACAGGGACTGTTGATTTCCCCCGAGATGTACCGGGAGTTCTTCAAGCCTCTGCACCTCGAGGTGAATCGCTGGGTCCACGTCCACACCGGCTGGAAGACCCTGTATCACACCTGTGGCGCCGTGTCGGAGCTGCTCGACGACTTCGTCGAGGCGCAGATCGATATCCTGAATCCCCTGCAGATATCAGCCAGGGGGATGGGCCCGGCTGCGCTCAAGGCGGAGTACGGCGACAGACTCGTGTTCTGGGGCGGTGCTGTCGATACCCAGCAGACGCTCCCCTTCGGGACCGTGGAGGAAGTGCGCGAGGAGGTCCGGCGCCTCCACTCGATCTGGGCGAAAGGCGGAGGCTACGTATCCTGCCCGGTCCACAACATCCAGGCCAACGTGCCGGTCGCGAACATCCTGGCCTACTTCGACGAGACTCAGAACTGCTGTTCCCGGACCGGCTCGAAGGGCTCGGCTCCCCCGGCCCGCCTGCCGGACAGCCCCAGCTGACCCTGCCCGGTGACGGCTTGTCGGGCCCCGTCGTTCTGCGGATCCACGTACTCGAAGAACCACTCCTGGAGCCTGCCCCGCAGCTCACGGACCAGTGAGGCGTGCCAGGGCTCTTCCACCAGATTCCGCCGTTCCCCCGGGTCGTGCGTCAGGCCATGGAGCTCGTGAGGGCCGGAGGGGAAACGGTGCACTTACTTCCATTCCCGCGTGCGGATCATCCAGGTGGGCCCGTACTCGCTGAAGACCACCGGGTGCTCCCGCTCGCCCTCGCCGCGGCCCTCCGGGACCTGCAGGAAGCTCCGGCCAGGGTGGCCGCAGTTGAAACTATCCTTCGAGGTCCTGGCCGTAGGGATACTGCATCCGCGCGTAGAGCTTCAGGCTGAACCCGAGGTGAGAGTGGATGTCGATCACCTTCCGGCGAAGCGCGTCCGGGGAGAGGTGTTTGGTCGCCGGCATCGAGGGTGCTATCGATCCACCCCGAGCCGTCGGTACAGCTCCGCGGGGGCGTCGTGTTCCTGCATCAGCTTCACCATGTGCTCGATCATCCGCTGCTCTATCCGGCCGTCCTTCATGGGCCGCTGCTGCCGCGGGTCCTTCGCGAGGTCGAAGAGCATGGTGTCCGGGGGTCGCTCCATCGGCTCTCCGCCGGGCATCCCGCCGGGGGACTGGACGCGCAAGGTCTTGCAGCCCTTGGTGAAGGAGAAGGGCTCGCGAAGGGTGGCGCCCTGCAGCTCGCTCACCGGGAAGGGCTTGCGCATGTGGGTCGGCATGAGCGTGTAGTTGTACACGGGCTGGGAGTCCATGCTCTCCGGGCCTCGCATGTACACGTAGCGTCCGTCGGTGCAGTTGACGTGTACCCCGTGCATGCCGAAGAGAGCAGCCCGGCGTACCGGCTCATCCCGTTCGATCGCGGCCGTCAGAGGAAGACCCAGCATGTCCTTGGGGATTGGTACGCCGAAGAACTGGAGCAGGGTCGGCGCCAGGTCGTGGGTCTGCACCAGGCTGCGCCGGCGCTCTCCCGCCTTGCGGCAGCGGGGGTCCCAGATGAACAGGGGATTGTGCACTACCTCGTCGTACATCGGCTGCACGCACTTGGCCCACCAGTCGTGCTCGCCGAGGAGGTAGCCGTGATCGGTGTTCACGATGAGCAGGGTGTCGTTCCACAGATCCAGCTCGTCCATGAGCGCCATGATGCGTCCCAGGTAGTGGTCGCACATGGACACCAGGGCCGCGTACTCGTAGCGCACGTGCCGGACCTGGTCGGGGGTTTCCGTCACGCGCCGGTAGCTGGGCCAGTCGAACAGGGGACCCCTGTACTCGTGGGGATACAGCTCCTTCCAGTGCTGCTGGGTAAAGAAGGGCTCGTGGGGATCGAAGGTCTCGATCTGCAGGAACCAGTTGTCGTCGCCCCGGTTCTTGAGGATGAACTCCTCGCCAAGCGCGAAGGTTCGGGCCTGGGGCATGTCGGTCTCCGAGCGCATGTGCTCGCGGTTGACCCAGTCGTGGCGCCATGGACGGTTGATGTTCTCTGGTGTTTCCGGGTCCCGGACCACCCCTTTCCACTTGTCCCCCTCCTGGCCGCGGACGATCTCCCAGGTGTTGTAGCGGTTGTGGTAGGTCGCCCCGCCGTCTTCCCAGTAGTGGTAGTGGTCGCTGATCAGATGGGTGTAGATTCCGCTGTTCTTGAGGATCTCCGGCATGGAGTCGTCGAAAGGCTCGATCGGCCCCCAGCTGCGGTGCAGGAAGTTGTAGCGGCCCGTGTGCAGCTCCCGCCGGGCGGGCATGCACGGCATGCTGCCCGCGTAGCAGTTGTCGAAGGTCACCGTCCGGCCGCTCAGGCGTCGGAAGTTGGGCGTCTTGACCCAGTCGCAGCCGTAGGGCTCGAGGGTTCTCCGGTTCAAGGAATCGAACATCACCATGATCGCTTTCATACACGCTCCAGCCCTGAAAGGCGGCTTACCCCTTGGCGGGCCCTGTGGATCCCCTTGCCACCAAGGTTGGCTCCAACATGATCTTGCTGAACTCCACCGTCTTGCCCTCTATGATTTCCAGCAACCGCTGGACTGCCAGACGGCCCATCGTGTGTTTCCGCACGTGCAGGGTAGACAGCGGGGGTATCACCTCGCTGGCCAGGTCTATGTCGTCGAACCCGAGCACGCTGATGTCCTCCGGGATCCTGAGCTGGCATTCCTTGATCGCTTCCATCGCGCCCATGGCCACCATGTCATTCACGGCCATGACCGCTGTGGGGGTCTCCTGGGTGGACTCCAGGAAGCCCTTCGTGGCCTCGTAGGCGCTCTGGATGCTGAACCCGCAGTCGATGATCAAGCCCTCGTCCCGGTCGAGATCGAACATCTCCGCGGCGCGGCGGAAGCCCAGCAGCCGGTCTCCGCTCCCCCGCACAGCGATATCGCCTTTCAGATAGGCGATCCTGCGGTGGCCCAGGGAGTGCAGATACTCGGCCCCTTTGACCACCCCGTCCATCTTGTCGGCCAGAATCGAGCTGATGTCCTCGGTCGGCAGGTAGTAGTCGACCAGCACCAGGGGTATGCCGATCTTCCTGACCTCCTTGATGAAGTCGTCGTGATACCAGCTCGTCACGATCATCCCGGCGATGTTCTTGATGCTGATGGTGCCGAGCGTAAACTGGTCGGGGTCCAGGGAGTTGAACTGAAACACGTACCCGTGCTTCTTGGTCTCTTCCTCGATGCCTTCGATGATTCGGTTGTAGAAGTGACTGGTGAGCAGGAAGAAGCGCTTGTCGATGACGTAGAGGATGTTCCGTCCGGTCACCTTGCGGCGCTTGTACTCATGCTCTTCCGCAATCCCCGCGATCCTGCGTCGGACGTCTTCGGAGATGGCACGGTCGTTGTTGAGCGCTCGGGAAACCGTCGAGATGTTCACACCCGCGATTTCGGCGATTTCCTTCATGGTGATTCCCATGCTGCGCTCCTCCGTGTCAGCGGCAAGGCGCCGAGAATGGCCATGGATAGGCAGTGGTTTCGTTTCCGCGACGGTTGAGGCGCTTCCCGCTATCCGGCTCGGTGAAGTAGCTGTCCCGCGGAGAGCTGCTGGTGGAGAACTCCAGCAGTACGCAGTCCGATTCCCCGGCCGAGAACTCGTGCTCGGAGCCTCG
>JAFGFV010000572.1 GCA_016930895.1 Spirochaetales bacterium
AAATGCCGCCGGCCGCCCGCTTCTTCTGGTACACCTTCATGAGCCCCAAGAGCGCCCTGTCCGGTTCCTTCCGCAACAGCATCGAGGGCATCACCGCCAGGCAGCTCGACGCGTGTGCCGGCCTGTTCCTCCTGACCAGCCCGGACGACTCCCCGGAGGCACTCATCGAGGCAGGCAGGGCTTACCAGCGACTCAAGCTGGCGGCTTTCCGCCGCGGCGTCGGGGTCCACCCGATCTCCGCCCTTCTGGAGGAGGAGCCCTGGAAGCGGGATGCCGGCTGCATGCTCGGCAGCTACCGGCCGGTCCAGTTCATCCTGCGCACGGGGCGTCTCGAGCGGGAGCTGCCAGACTTCCAGACCGATGCGCTCACCAGCGCCAGCATCCGGATGAGGCCCGAGCAGTTTGTGCAGGCTATGCAGTGTCGGAATATGATTCCGTAGATGCACAGGACGGCAGTTGGCGCTGGGTGATGCCCGGGGTTTTTTGGAACAGTTTGGGTCGGAGCAGGTCATTCTCGAGGAGGCGCAGCACGTACCCGGGCTGTTCTCTTACATTCAGGGGATTGTGGACCGCCGCGACCTCCCGGGGCAGTTCATCCTGACGGGTTCGCACAACTTCCTTTTTCTAGGGAGGATCAGCCAGTCCCTTGCGGGTCGCTGCGCCATCGCTCATCTGCTGTTCTTTTCTCGCAGAGGGCTGCTGGGCCGCGACTCACCCGATCCGAGCCAGCTTGCGAACCGGTCCGTTTCAGCACTGAGAGCTGCGAATGGGTCGAGCGATACGCTCTTCGGCACCATATTTGCGGGGGGATACACGTGAATACACGACCGCAGCATCGTCAATGTCGGCGATCTGGAGCTCTTCACCACGTTTGTCCGGTTGTGCGCGGGCCGCACTGGACAAGTACTGAATCTGCAATCCCTCGCCGACGACTGCGGCATAGACGGCAAGACAGCCAAGCGCTGGCTTTCCATTCTCGTGACCAGCTTCGTGGTCACACTGCTTCCACAGCATCACCGTAGCTTCAACAAACGCCTGGTGAAATCTCCCAAGCTCCATTTTCTGGACAGCGGTCTGCTGTGCTACTTGCTGGACATCAGGGCCCCGGAAGAGCTGCTGGCCCACCCGGCCCGCGGGGCGATCTTCGAAAGTTGGGTCTTCAGCGAGCTGTGCAAGCACTACTATCACGCCGGCCAGAGCCCACCCCAGTATTTCTTCAGGGACTCCAACGGCAACGAAGTCGATATCCTGATCGCTCGAGGCAACGAGCTCATCCCGGTGGAGCCGAAATCAGGGCGGACCGTGAGGCCTGGTTCCTTCAGGGGAATCGAATACTTTCGCCGATTGACCGCCAGGACCGAGTCGCTTGCGATCCTGGTCTATGGCGGCGACAGCCCGGCCCGGTACCAGGGGACCACCGTCCTGTCCTGGCGCGAGGTCTGATTCCGCCGGGCCGCGGTGCCAAGGGCGCGGCGTCCGCGCAGGGCGCTGCAAGTACAAAGTGATCGCGATCAGCTGGAACTGAAACAGCAGCCGCAGCCGCTGGGGGTCGAAGAGCTGGCCCACCGCCAGGACCCGTTCCGCGGTCCGGTACTGGGGACCTCCGAGCACCACCGGCGAAAGCCTCAAGGCGATTAGCCACGCGCCGTCCAGCCCGTACAGGCAGCCGGCGTCCACGGCCATGTTGAAATAGCCGGTGTGCTTGCGCTCCAGGACCCACCACCCGGCGGACAGCCCGAAGAACACCTGGGAGTACAAGTCGGGGGTCACCTGCGGGGACGTGAATCGTCGACGTGCTCCGGCGCTCCACTCTCACCCTCCGAAGAACAGAAACCTGAGCCCCCGGTACTCGCCGGCCATGTCCGCCGTGATCCGGCGGGAGTTGGCCTTGATCTCTTCCAGGTTTTCGAGTATCGCCGAGCCCACGGTGAACCACTGGTCGTCGATGATCACCCCCTTGTAGTGCAGGTGCGAGGTCCGGCTTCCGCACTCCCACAGCTGCGCCCCGGCCTCGATCAGATCGACCATCCGGTACCCGGTTGAGTGGAAGAACTCGTCCAGCTCGTGGAAGGTGGAGGAGTAGAAGATGTTGACGCTCACCCCCCGGGCGGTGAGCTCCCGAACCCGCTTCAGGATCGAGCGGTCCGGGAGCGGGTAGGACTGGATCAGCCAGATCTCCCGCTCGGCCGCATCCATGAAACGGCTGAACATCTCCCCGACCAGGCGCTCCGAGAGGCTGTCCTGGTGCACGAGCCAGAGGCAGTCGCCCGCTTTGTCCCCTCGGGCCGGGAACTCGCCCGCCCGCAGCTTGTCCATGGAGTAGGCGTTCCACTCCCGCACCAAGGAGTCGCGAAGCTCCCGGAAGGCGGCTGCCGAGCGGAACTCCACCATGGTATCGGTGTTTCCCCCCTCTTCCGGGGAGTCCAGCGAGGCGCCCTAGATGTTCTGCCCGCCGAGCAGGACGCTCTCGCCGTCGATCAGCCAGAACTTGCGGTGATCGCGCTTCAGGAACACCGGAAGCCGGGCAATGCGGCTTCCGCGCATGGGGTTGTATTCCACCGCGGGCAGGCCGATCTCTGCCAGGTAGGGCACCCCGGTCCTGCCGGGAAGGCACGCGGAGGAGGAGTCGGTGATCAGGCAGACCCGGACGCCTTCCTGGCTCTTCTCCTCGAGCAGGTCCATGATCCGCTGGCCCCTCTCGTCTTCGACGATCAGGAAGGAGTCGATCAGGATGTGCTCCCGGGCTCCCCGGATTAACGGCTCCGGCGGACCCCTAAGGCCGGAGCGACGTACAGCGCGAATTGAGGAGAAGTACCGCTAGGAGGAAGAGGGGAACGAAGGAAAACGCGGCCTCAGGCCAGTATCGGCCTGATTCGCTCCATCAGTTCTTCTGACAGGGCGATAGCGCTCAGCGCGTCGTCTTCGAAGTACGCCTCGTCCGGGACGAGGTCTGGAAGGCCATTCGGATACCGGGTGGGAATGTAGTACTTGTCCAGCTTGCTGCCGTCAGGCAGGAGGTCCCTCAGAGCGGCGAAAAGCCCGGCATCGAAGCTTTCCAAGTCCGCGATCAGCTTCTGCACGGAGTGGCCCCATGGATCTCCGGCCCGCAGATACCAGAGTGCCTTGACGGCCTTCGCCCCCGCCTGCTGGGCATGAAAACACGCGTGGGCGTATCGCCGGTTCCGGTGAAGCACGCGCGCGGTTTCCAGATCGCTCTCGGCAGCCTGGAACCACCGCCTTGCCTCCTGCGTCGATTTCTCGGTGCTCATAGATCGTGATGCCCTCTTCCAGGGCGTCGCGAATGAATGGCCGGGATGACAGCCGTTCGAGCTCTTCCGGGGTGTATATCAGGATATCCGTCTGGGCGCCCTCGAGATACTCGTGGATGTCGACGATGTCGTCATAGCGGTCGAGAAACCGCTTGTCCGTTCTCTGGACCAGAATCAAGTCGAGATCGCTCTTCCTGTCTTCGGTATTCCGCGCATATGAACCGAATACCACCGCCTTGATGATCTCATGCTTCTTGAAGAAGGGCTGGAGCCTCTTCCCGACATCCTCGACTGTGAAGCGGCGGCTGCTCGTCACGATCTCCAGTGTATCACGGTTGGAACGGCCAGGTCAATTTGCCGGTGGAGGAGGGAGGCGATGGGAGAACGCACCGCTCACTCCGATTCCCGCGCGTAGCGCTCCCGGTGGCCGTCTTCTCTGATCAGCACCAGCGAGCCGCCTTCCAGCCTGCCGTCGGTGTACGTCCAGGATGGCCCGGCGTCGGACTCCAACGCAAGCTGTCCGTTGCCGACGTACCACAGCCCGGCGTCGCACAGGCTGTCGTCACGGTAGGTTTCGAAGAGCTGGACCCCGGACTCGATCTCCAGGCACAGCCGCTCCCACCCGGCCCCTGACTCGGCCTGCCAGCAGCCGGCCAGCTCCTCCGCCCGCCGGGCTCCGGGCCCGGCCAGCTCCGAGGGGAGGGTCCAGGAGATCTCGGCAATGCAGGTATCGCGGTAGGCCGTGCCGGGGTAGACCTCCAGGATCTCCAGGCACAGGAGGTACTCGACCCGGCACTCCTCCCCGCCGGGAACCTCGAAATCCTCCCGGTACTGCCCGATCAGCGGGTCCGGGTCCTCCGGCACCGCCGCCCAGTCGAGGGACAGCGCCAGGGTCTGCGGCACCGCGGAGTCGGCCAGCCGCAACTCGAGTCGTCCTGAGGCGGGCCTGGCCTGGCAAACCTGCCCCAGCTCGGTCACCATGATCTCGGCGGTCGCCGCCGCCCAGAGGCTGGCCGCCAGGCGCCTGACCCGGCCGTTCTTCTGGAACAGGCTGTCCGTCCTGGCGAAGCCGTTGGTGAGGCTCAGGTCGGTGGTCCCCCGGTCCACGGTGAACCATACCTGCTCCCCCACTCCGTCGCCGTCCACCCCCTCCACCCAGGCGCTGTCCTTGCTGCCATCGAACAGCTTCCGGGGCGCGTACTTGCCCCAGTCCTCGTTCTCCACGAGCCGGGAAGAGGCCCCTGCGCCCACGGGCCCGACCACGTCCGAGATCACAAACTGCCGTCAGGGACCTTGCGGCCAGGCGGGCAGGCTCAGACCTGCGAGCGCCGCGGACATCAATACCAGCAGCCGGGGGCCCCGTAAGCCACGTCGCTTCATTTCCTTCCGGGAAGTCCCGCCCGGGTGGCCAGGAAGCGCGCCGCGCCGGGCTTGCCCAGAAACTCCTGGCCGTCCACCACGAGCTCGCCGCCGCTGACCACCTTCTTGACCCGGCCCAGGACCTCGCGCCCCTCGAACAGGCTGTACCGGGCATTCGTGTGCTGGTTCGAGGCGCTGATCGTCCAGCTTTCCGCCGGATCGAACACCACCAGGTCCGCGTCGGCTCCGGGCTCCACCCGCCCCTTG
>JAFGFV010000104.1 GCA_016930895.1 Spirochaetales bacterium
CGGCTTGCCCGGCCGCGCGAATCGGGCTAAGCTGAGGCAGGAGTCAGGAGGAAACCATGAGCAAGCACACGAGTCAGAGCACAGAGGCTGGGGCCTCCGCCTCGCCGCGGCAGCCGGGAGGCGGACGCTCCACCTTCGCGGTGTTTTTCGGCAACCGGGGGTTCTTCCCGGCCTCACTGCAGGCTGCGGCCCGGCGGGAGATGACCGCCACCCTGGAAGGGCTAGGCTACGGCACGCTGATGCTGGACGCCGCAGCCACCCGTCACGGGGCGGTGGAAACGCCCAGCGAGGGGGCGCTGTACGCCCGATTTCTGCAGGAGCATCGAGGTGAGTACGACGGGGTTCTCCTCTGCCTGCCGAATTTCGGCGACGAGACCGGCGCGGTGGCGGCCCTCAAGGACGCCGGGGTCCCGATTCTGATCCAGGCCTACCCGGACGAGATGGACAAGATGGCCCCGGAGCTGCGGCGGGACTCCTTCTGCGGCAAGTTTTCGATCATGGACGTGTTCTACCAGTACGGTCTGCCCTTCACCGCCCTCAAGCCCCATACCGTGTCGCCGGGCAGCCCGCGCTTCGCGGCCAACCTCGACTACTTCGACCGGCTCTGCCAGGTGGTCAAGGGCCTGCGGAACCTGGTGGTCGGGGCGATTGGTGCCCGGACCACGGCCTTCAAGACCGTCCGCATCGACGAGCTGGCCTTGCAGCGGCACGGGGTCACGGTCGAAACCTTCGATCTCTCCCTCCTGTTCGCCCGCATCGAGAAGCTCGACGAGTCCTCACCGGAGCTGCGGGCCAAGAGCGAGCGGCTGAGGGGGTACGCACGGTGGGACGGCGTCCCCGATTCGGCCTTCCGGACGCTGTGCCGCATGTCCGTGGTGATCGATCAGATGATCGAGGAGAACGGCCTGGACGCCGTGGCCATCCGCTGCTGGATCGAGATGCAGGAGATCCTCGGGGTTTCCCCCTGCGTCCTGCTCAGCGAGATGAACGACCGGGGCATCGTAGCCGCCTGCGAGCTGGACGTCGGCAACGCGGTGATGATGAAGGCCCTCTCGCTCGCTTCGGGGCAGGTGGCCACCTTGCTGGACTGGAACAACAACTTCCGCGACGAGGACGACAAGTGCATCCTGTTCCACTGCGGGCCGGTGCCCCAGAGCATGATGAGCGGTCCGGGCCGCATCACGGACCACGACATCCTCAAGAACACCCTGGGAGAGGGGAGGGCGTGGGGCTGCAACATCGGGCGGATTGCCCCTACCGCGATGACCTACGGAAGCCTGCTCACGGACTCCGGCAGGATCCGAACGTATCTGGGCCAGGGGCGCTTTACCGACGACTCGATTCCGCAGGAGTTCTTCGGTTGCGCCGGGGTGGCCGAGATCCCGAACCTGCAGGACGCGCTCCAGGCCATCGGCTATGGAGGGTTCCGCCACCACGTGAGCGTGACCCCGGGCCACGTGCTCGAGCCCGTGCACGAGGCCCTGGAGAAGTACCTGGGATACGAGGTGATGAGGGTATAGGCGCCTCCGGCGTCGCCGCGCACGAGGTCGTGCTCGAGACGGCGCGCGAGGCCCCGCTGGAGGCCGTGCGCCGCGCCCTGCGCCGGCCGCCTGGCCCTAAGATTTCGACGGGAAGCTCTCCCTCCCCGCGACAAGGCGGTTCAGGATCAGGCCGAAGAAACGCTCCGGGGTCTCGGAGGTGCTCCGATACAGCCAGCCCAGGTGGACCCGGCAGCTCGAGCAGAAGGCGTAGCGCCAGGCGTAGCCCGGGAACCAGCTGAAGGCCTCGGTCAGCTCGCCGGCCTCCTCGCAGCCATCGGCCTCCAGGAAGCACCCGATGGTGTAGACGTACCCGCCCGGGTTGGTGTGGGTGTGCTCGATGGAGCCCTGGATCGAGGTCCGGCTGTCCACGGAAGTGACGAGCTCGCCGCAGACGAAGCAGTACAGGCCGCGGTCCGCTTCGCTCTCGGTCTCCGCCCGTGAGGCCAGGAGATTCTCCAGCCACTCCCGGGGGTCCCCTCCGCCGGGGCCTGTGCCGCCCCCCGGCCGCTCGGGGCCGGCTGGTGCGTCGTGTCGGAACAGCGCAGGCATCACCTTTGCAGTATATCGCGCGCCCACCCGCAAGAGAAGCTGCGGCTTGGCGGGGCCGGGCGTGGCAGCGTCGGGGGGCAGAAGCAGCGCCTGTCCACGATCCGCAGCGCCGACGAGGAGTAGCCGCCGAGAGCGGATCAGTCCGGCGCCAGGACTTTGATTCCGTGGGCCTCCAGGGCTTTGCGCTCCTGCGGCTCGATCCGGTCGGTCACCACGGCGTCGATCTCTTCCATCTCGGCGAAGCGCGCGAAGGACCTGCGCTCGAACTTGCTGTGGTCGCACAGCAGCACCACCGAGGTGGCCATGCGGACCATGAGGCGCTTGGTCGCGGCCTGGCTCAGGTCAGGGGTGCTGGCCCCCTTGTTGAAAGACAGGCAGTTGGCCCCGAGGAAGGCCCTGTCCACCGTCAGACCGGCCAGGGTCCCGCTCCAGGCGCTCTCCGACAAGGTCGTGCAGTGGAAGCGCCGGCGCAGGACCCCCCCCATCACGACGACGTTGATCGACTGGTTCTCTTCGAGGGTCAGGGCGATCGGCAGGTCGTTGGTCACCACGGTCAGGTTCCGGCGGCGGTGCAGCAACCGGGCCAGCTCGAGGGTGGTGGTTCCGGTGTCCAAGAGGATCGTGTCCCCGTCCTCCACCAGTCCCAGGGCCGCCTCCGCGATCCGCCTCTTGGCTTCCAGGTTCTGGACCTGCTTCTGCGTGGAGTCCGGTTCCAGCCCGGTCTTGGTCTGCAGCATGGCCCCGCCGTGGGTCCGGACCAGGGCCCCGCAGCGGTGCAGCTCCCGCAGGTCGTTGCGGATCGTGGCGCTGGAGACGCCGAACTCCTGGCACAGCTCGGCCACCGTGGCTTTTCGGCGTCGTTCCACGAGCTCCAGGATACTCTGCCTGCGCTCCTCGGCGAACAGGACCGGGTCCGCCATCTCCGCCCCTTTACGTGAGCTCACTCAAGGAGACCGGGCGCCCTTGCGCGGCGGCCCTGTCCGCCGCGAAGATCACCTTGTGGGTGTACACGGCGCTCTCCAGGTTGTTGTGCGGGTCCACGCCCTTATCCAGGCATTCGGCAAAGTGGGCAAACTGCTCCGTGTAGGGGTGCTTGGTGACCTCCCCGGAGTCGATCAGGTCCACGTCGAGCTTGCTCCACCCCAGCATCCCCTCGATCTTCTTGGTGTGGAAGAGGTCGTTCTTGACGCTTCCCTCGCTGCCCACGATGTTCATGTTGAACACGTAGGGCTGCCGGCAGTCGGTGCACGAGGAAACCTTTCCGAGCTTGCCGTCCTTGAACTTCAGGAGCACGACCGTGTTGAGGGCGTAATCGTAGGGCTCGAACACCGGGTGCGGGCTCTTGTTCTCGTACGCCACCACCTCTTCGACCTCGCCGCCGGCCAGCCAGAGCAGGATGTCCAGGGCGTGGCAGCCGGCCCGCAGCAGGGAGCTGCCTCCGAGCTCCTTTTTGACCTCCCAGCGCTGGTTGGCGTACCAGGGGCCGATCCCGTGGTAGTAGTCCGCCTCGGCATAGTAGACCTGCCCGATCAGCCCCTGGTCGATGATCGACTTGATGGCCTGGGCCGAAGAGATGAAGCGCACCTCGAAGCACACCGAGGTGCGGGTGTGGTTCTTCTGGACGGCGGCCAGCATGCGCTTGGA
>JAFGFV010000013.1 GCA_016930895.1 Spirochaetales bacterium
CCCGGACTCGTGATGGACGGGGTGTTTCTGCGTTTGAGCAGGGAGGACCTGTATCCCATTCTCCGGGAGCTGTTCTTCGTCCTCCTGGTCTACCTGATCCTAACCACGATTCTCCTGCTGGCCGCGGCTCTGAGCGCCCCGGCGGATGCCCTGCCTTCTTCCCGCCGGCAGCCTCGGAGCGCCCTAGAGCCCCGCCGCCTGCCGGCGACCCCGGGCCTCCAGCCGCCGACACCGCAAGGGGCCGCCGAACCGGAACCGGGGACCAGGTCTGATCCGGAGAATCCGGGTCTGTATTCCCCGGAAACCGGTCTCGGCTGGAGGGACTTTCTGCCCCACCGCCTGAGCCACGAGTTGGAGCGGGCCGCTTCCTCCGATCAGGATCTCGCCTTCATGCTGGTCGCCCTCCGACCGCGCCGCGCCCCCGCGCCGGCCGAGCGCCGCCTCCAGCTGTACCGGCAGCTGGCCCAGTACACGCTCGAGAGCTTCCCCCTGAGGGATCTGGATTTCGAGTACGATCCCCACGCGGTGGCCGTGATCCTGCCGGACCGCGGCCTGGATCAGGGTCTGGAGACCGCCAGGAGCTTCCAGCGCAAGCTGCTCCAGGCAGCCTGGCCGGGTTCGGAGGAAATCCGCGTGTCGGTGGGCCTGAGCGCCCGAGGCGGCAGGCTGATCAGCGGCACCCGCCTGCTGATCGAGGCGGGGCAGGCGCTCAAGAAGGCCGAATCTGCGGGCGACGACCAGATCATCGCCTTTCGAGCCGATCCCCAGAAATTCCGAGACACCCTCTCTTCCGCCCGGGAAGCCTAGCACCCAGCCGGGAATCGCACTTCGCCACCGGGGTGCTACTCTCCGCCCGGCGGCCTGCTACTCCCCGCCCGCCGCGGCCTGCTACTCTCCGCCCGGCGGCCTGCTACTCTCCGCCCGCCGCGGCCTCTTCGGGCGCCAGGGCCGACAGAGGCTGGAACAGGTTCTCCACTCGGAAAGCGGCCACCTGGTAGACGTAGTCCCCGCCCTCCAGGGCCGCATAGTAGCGCTCTTCGCCGGCTGGATCGCCGATCAGCAGGCGAAAGTCCTGGCCGTCGGAAGTGGACACGAGGATCTCGGCGGCGGGAGAGGCCAACCCCGCTTCGGCCGGTTCCACGGCCGCGAAGTCTGTTCCCTCCAGGTCCGCGAGCGCGTTGGCCAGCCGGTCCACTTTGCCGTTGTCCAGCTCGCCTGCGGCCCCTGCACCGAGGACCTCCCACTCCCGCTGCCTTTCGTCACCGAGCAGCAGCGTGTAGGTGAGCGCAGGGCTGTCCTGGCCCGGGAATCCCGCCGGGCTCTTCACGCTGATCCGATTGATCTGCCCGCCTTCGAGGGCTGCGGGGAACACCCTCAGGTAGGACCAGAAGCGGCCCGCGGTGTTCAAGTAGTAATCGAACATGCGATTCACGAGGACCACCTCGTTGGAGCCCTCCAGCCGCACGTAGGTCCCACCCCTCCCCTCGTCGACCCTGCCGACGAGCAGCTCCAGGAGCCCATTGCCCGCCTGGTCCAACAACAGGATCTTCTGGGACGCCGTCGCATCCACGCCGAAATCCTCCCAGGCTTCGGGGTTGGCGGTGACCAGCCGGGAGCGCTTCATGCTCTGCACGAAGTCCAGCAGAGCGTCGATCCGCCCCTGCGAAGCCGGGTACTCGTTATTCTCCACGGGGACGTACCACTCATCCCCGCGCCTCTCCAAAGTGATGCTTCCGTCGGGGGTGCTCAGCCGGATCTCCGCCACCTCTTCTGCCCGCAGGTGCTCCACCAGGGGAGTTTCCAGCTCCCGCTTGCGCACACTGGCGGGAGAGAACACCAGCCCCAGCACGTAGGCCGCCGCCAGCACCGCGATGACTACGCTGAGAGAAATCACTCGCTTCCGGAACGTCATGGCAGCCATACCTCACGCCTCCTCGCCTCGAACTGTGCTCTTCCGGCGCCGGAGCACCAGCCTGGTTACCCCGAAGGCGACCACGACCAGGGGCACGAACACCAGGGTGAACAACTGCGTGAACAGGGCAGACCGCAGCCGTGTCTCGGGGTCCTGGATCTTGTTGAGCCGCAGGTCCCGGGCCACCCGGGTCTTGATCTCCAGGAGGTCCGGAGAGCTGGACATCCACTCGGCCGCGTTGCTCAGGAACTCCATGTTGTAGCTCGCCCCCGTGTACTGGTACAGCTCCGTGGCGAAATCCGAGTCTCCCACCACCAGAATCCTGGTGTCGGTGCTGGAGGTCTGCGGATCGCTCCAGTCCCGGGGCACGCCTTCACGCTCGGGAATCTCCCGATCCGCGAAGAAGCTCGGAAACGAGCCGCGAAGCGCGACCACCAGCGGGTACTGCTGCTCGTCCTCCCGCGGCATGGCAAGCAGCATTGAGGCTCGCATCGGATTGGTCTCGAAGGGAGGCTCACTCTGGACCCAGGCCTCCGGAGTCGTGGAAAGCAGCACCTCGCCCTGCACCCCTTCGGGGGGATCCAGTTCGAGGGGGCTGGGCCAGTACAGGTCCAGCCCCTGGAATCGCGCGGTGATCGGATTCTCCTTCGAGGCGAACTGCCCCGCCACGGTGATCCAATAGGGATACTTGCCCAGGATCTCCCACATGACCTGGCCCAGCAGCTGTCTCGGAACCCGGAAGTTTTGGCAGTACTGGTCGAGCACGAAGGCCCGCCCCACCTCCACACCGTACCGGTCGAGCATCTGGAGCACCGGCTGGTCCTCGCCAAGCGGTGCGCCCACCAGCCCTCGCATGAAATCGATCTGCACCCCCTTGACCGCAAACAACGCGCGGCCACCCTTCATCAGGTACTGGTCGATCGGGTACAGGTCGAACTCGTCCAGGTCCTTGCCCCCGAGCACGAACAGCATCTCGATGTCACCGGGAATGTCCTCCCCCCTCTCGACCGGCCGGACCTGGAAGTTCCGCGACAGGGACGCGTACAGCGTGCCGAAATCGTTCTCGGGCACCCTCTCCGCGTCCCCGATCAGCAGGCCCACGACCCGCTCCTCGTCGGTGACGACCCGGCGAATCTTGGAGGTCAGCTCGTATTCCAGCCCCTCGATCCGGGATACCACGGGGATCGTCTCGTAGCGGTCCAGGTACTGGATCACGATCCCGGTATACACCTGGGCCACGCTTCGCTGGTCGCGCTCGACCACCTCGATCTGTTGCGGGTACACCCCGAGCGCCTCCGCCCGGGTCGCCTCCCCCCCCTCGATCGGGTCCAGCGCGTCTACCTTGATCTTGCCCCGCGAGTAGGCAGCGTACTCGTACAGCAGGTCCTCGATCTGCATCGGGAAGGTGTACAGGGATTTGAGCTTGTCGGAGACGTAGTACGTGATGAACACCTGCTCCGGGATCTCCTGGAACAGCTGCCTGGACACCTTCGAAATCGTGAACACCCGGTTCTGCGTAAGGTCGATCCGGGTGAAGAAGCGGCTGACATTCAGCCCTATGGCCAGGAAGAGGAGCAGGCTCAGGACGAACAGGATGATCTCGTTTCTCTTCTTCATCTCGAGGGTCTCCCTACCACTTCTTGAACACCAGCACCCGGGTGTTCAGGTACAGGAACAGGGCGCTCACCAGCAGATAGTAGGCCAAGTCCCGGGTGTCGATCAGTCCCCGCTGGAAATTCGTGAAATGCTGCCCCATCGACACGAAATTGAAGATCCCGGCGGCCCAGGCCGGAACGGCCAGCACCTGGTTGACCTGGGAGATCAGGGTCAGGATCAGCAGCACGAACAGGCTGACCAGAAAGGCGCTGATCTGGTTCGTGGTCAGGGACGAGACGAACAGACCCACGCCGATTCCCGCGCAGCCGATCAGGATCGTTCCCAGATACTGGCTAAAGATCTCCCCCCAGTCGAAAGCCCCGAATCGGCTGGCCAGGAGCGGGATCGGCAGGGTCAACCCGACGGCTATGGCCAGAAGGGTCAGGGCCGCGATGAACTTGCCCAGCACGAGAGTTCCCTCGCGAAAGGGCAGCGTGAGCAGCACCTCCAGGGTGCCGAGCTTCTTCTCCTCGGCCCAGCCCCGCATGGTAATCGCGGGCACGACGATGATGAACACGATGGGAATCACCGAGAAATAGCTCCGGAGACTGGCCGTATCGGCGGCAAAGAAGGACTGGAGGTAGAAGATCCAGATCGCCGAAAACACCAGGAAGGTCACGACCACGACATAGGCGATCGGTGAGTTGAAGTACGACTTGAGCTCCTTGCGGATGACCGGACCGATGTTAGCGAGCATTGGGACCTCCCTCCCGAGTCAGCTTGGTGAACACCTCTTCCAGGCTGAGGCGCTGCGGGACCATCTGCAGTATCTTGAATCCTTCCCGCACCGACCAGTCGAACACCGCCTCCTCCGCCTCCGAGTCCGGAGTCAGGGCCAGCTGCACGTCGTAGCACTGCCCGTACCGTTCGGAGGGAACGGGGCGGCTGCGGAGGACCTCCCGCACTCCGGCCACTCGCGACAGTCCCGCGGCGGGCTCACTTCCGCCCTTGAGGAGCAGCCGCAGGAGCACTTCGCCCTTCATCTCCCGCTGGATTTCCTCGGCCGTCCCTTTGGCCACGATCTCGCCTTCGTTCAGGATCAGCACCCGGTTGCAGGTCGCCTCCACCTCCTGGAGGATGTGCGTGGACAGGATCACGGTCTTGCGCTTGCCCAGTCGGGTGATCAGCTGCCGGATCTCGATGATCTGGTTGGGGTCCAGCCCCGTGGTCGGCTCGTCGAGGATCAGGATGTCCGGATCGTGGAGCATGGCCTGGGCCAGCCCGGTGCGCTGCCTGAACCCCTTGGAGATCGCGTCGATTCCCCGGTACACCACCCGCCCCAGGCCGCATTCCTCGATGACCCACTCGATGCGCTCGCTCTTGCGGCTGCCTTTCAGCGCCCTGGCCTCCGCCATGAAGTCCAGGTACTCCATCACGTTCAGGTCCGTGTACAGCGGAGCGTTCTCCGGCAGGTAGCCAACCGCCCGTTTGACCTCCAGCGGCGCCTCGAAAACGTCGAAGCCTGCAACCCGGGCTTCCCCGTAGCTCGGGAACATGTAACAGGTCAGGATCTTCATGATCGTGGTCTTGCCGGCACCGTTCGGGCCCAGCAATCCCACGACCTCCCCGGGGTTGATCGCGAAGCTCACCCCCCGCACTGCCTCCAGCGAACCGTACTTCTTGCCCAGATTGCTCGCTTCGATCATACATGGACCTCGTATCGCAGGATGTGGCGAATGCCGTTACCGGAAAAAAAATAGCGATTTCCCCCGGGTTTCGTCAAGGCGAACCGCCCTGCCGATCCGCCCTGCCGAACCGCCCCGGGGCTTCAACCTTCCACGTAGGGGACCTCGATGACCTGCAGGTCCCGGGTCAGGAACGTGTCCGGAAAGACCGCACGCGCCTCCTGGAGCAGCTCCTTGAGCTCCCGGTCCGTGTAGCGCGGGCTGTAGTGGATCAGCCCCAGGCGCCGCACCGCGCCATCCCGGGCTATCTGGGCCGCCTGCCGGGCAGTCAGGTGCTTCTTGTCCACGGCGTCGCCGCTCAGGTCGTCCCCGAACATGCCCTCGCAGATCAGCAGGTCCGACCCCTGGACAAAGGAGGCCGCGCCGGATACGAAGGCCGTGTCGGTCATGTAGCATACCTTGCGACCCGGCCGCGGGAGACCCATGACCTGCTCCGGACGGACCTCCCCCGAGTCCGCCCTCACCGGCGTGCCCGACTGCAGGGTCGACCACAGCGGCCCCCGGGGCACCCCCAGCTCCAGCGCGCGTTCCGGCATGAACACCCCGGCCCGGTCCTCCTCTTCCAGGGCGTATGCCAGGCAGGGCTTGGTGTGGTTGAGTCTCAGCGAGCGAACACGATATCCCGGGCGTTCGTACACCACCCCCTCGCCCCAGACCTCGTTGACCACGATCTCGTAGTTGATGTACATGTCCAGAATCCGGCGGCTGGCCTCCACGTACTCCCTGATTCGCGGCGGCCCGACGATGGTCAGCGGGTCGTCCCGCTCGACCTGAGAGGACAGCATGAGAATCCCGGGGAGCCCGGTCACATGGTCGGCGTGCGTGTGAGAAATGAAGATCACCGAGATCTTCTTCCAGCGCAGGGCCAGGCGCCGGAGAGAGATCTGGGTCCCCTCCCCGCAGTCGAACAGCAACAGCTCCCCTTCCCTGCGCAGCAGCATCGAGGTGAGACTTCTGCCCGGCAGGGGCATCATCCCCCCGGTACCCAGGATGAAGGCTTCCATGTTCATACGACCCGTGACCGCTCCGCTTCCCGAGGATTGCGCCGCCTTGGACCGCCCGGGCGGCGTGCGCCCACCGTAGCACAGAATCCCTCCCGATGCAAAACCCCCCCTCCCGCCGGGCTGCCGCGCCCGTCCCGCCGGGCTGCCGCGCCCGTTCCCGAGACGTCCTATTCCGGCAACTGGAGGCGGTTGGCCGCCAGCTCCTCAAGCCCCTCGCTCTCCTGTTCGAGCACCCTCGCTCCGGTCAGGACCGCGGTCCGACCCCGTTCCATCGCCGCGAGGAGCCGCTGCGCCGCCCCCCGGAGGTCCTCCGGGCCGGAGGCGAGGAGGGCGTCCCGGCGCTTCTGGCGGGCGGCGTCGCTGATCCCGAGCAACTCGCGCTTGAAGGCCACGAGCCCCTTCTCCCCCGGGGCCATGGGGCGGTCCTCCTTGGCGGCGGCCCCCAGGAGGACCTGCTCGAACTCGCCCAGCGGCAGGACGGATCCTCCCGCGGAGCGCAAGCCTTCGCGGAAGGCCTCCAGGGTCTGCCGTATCTTGGGGTCCCGGTACGACGAGAAGCTGAACAGCTTCTCCAGACCGCTCGCGCTGGCCCCAGCGCCGTAGGCCCCGCCCTTCATGCGCACCGTTTCCCACAGGTAGCCGGTGCTCAGGAAATGGGCCAGCAGGCTCTCGTGGGCGCTCTCCGGCGTGCCGAAGGCGCTGCCGGGCAGGCTCCGCGCCACGAAGCTCACGTTGGTCGAGGCGAGCAGGGCCTCGCCGGCCATCGAGTCCGCCCCTGCGCCCGCAGGGGCGGTGAACCCCGCGGTGGCCGCCGGCATCTCCGCCTCCGGCGGCAGCGAGCTCGCGAAGCTCTCCAGCTTTGCGTAAATCCCGGCGAGGCTGCCCGAAGGGCAGGTCAGGTTCACCTCGAGCCTCCGCCGCTCGAGCAGCCCCGAGCGCACCCTCTCGAGCGCTTCGGCCAGGGCGGGCAGGAGGTCGCTCAAGTTCTCTCCGACCCGGCTGAGCAGCAGGTACTGGGAGACGCCCTTCCAGCGCTCTTCCACGGCCAGCGCCGGGCTCAACGGCGCCCCTGCCCTGAGGGAGGCATAGAAGTTCCCGCCCGGCACCAGGGAGCCCTTCATGTCGTTGCGCATCTCGAGCACCACCTTGCCCAACCTGTCCAGGTCGCGAAAGTCCGCTTCCCGCAGCAGCGCGCCCGCCAGGTCCAGGGCCTGCGGCAGCTTTTCTTCGAGCATCTTGATCCGGAAGATCAGGCGCTGGCACACCCCGCCCCGCGGCGCGGCCGGGCTGTCCGCGCTGAGCGCGGCGCCGAACCCGCCGGTGAGCAGCGAAAGCCGTCGGGCCACCTCGTGGTACGGGACCCCGGGAAGCCCGGTGCTGTGGGTGGCCTTGCCGAAGAGCGGCAGCAGGTCGAAGAGCCCGTCGGGTAGCCCTTCGGTGTCCAGTGCCAGGTCGACGTACACGATGCCGTTGGTGAACAGGTCGTGGTGGTACACCGGCACGGGCAGCGCCTCGAAGACCCGGGCCGACGGGATGATCTCCACCTCACGCTTGAGATCCTCCAGGTGCAGAACCGGCACCTTCCGGCGGGCATCCGCAGGGTCCTCCTGCTCCTGGAAGCGCCGCAGCCTCCGCTCCGACTCAGCGACCGCGGAACGCTCCCCCGGGGTCATGCGCTCGAGGAGCGCGCCCAGAGCGCTGCGCTCCCGCTCCTCCTCCCTCGCTCCCTGCTCCGGGTCCGGGCGGACCAGCACCGTGCTGCGATGGGGATTCTCGACCAGTTGCCGGACCAGCAGCTCCTCCAGGTACCGTTCCTGCTCCGCCTTGCGCTTCAGGCTCTCCATCCAGGGGCGAAACTCCAGGGTGCTCTCGGGGGCGCTGCCGTGCAGCCAACCCCTGAGGGCACGGCGCATCAGCGTCAAGGAATACGGCTGCCCTCCCCGGCGTATCTCGCGATTCCGGAACTCGACCCGGTGGACCGCAGCCTCGACCAGCTCCGCCGGCAGCCCATCCCGGGCAAGCTCCCCGAGGGACTCCTGCACCAGCTCCTCGATCCCCTCCACCGCCGAAGGGTCGGTCCCCCGCAGGCCGACGCTGAACACCGCCTCGTTGAGCTCCGTGTCCAGGCCCGTGGCCGGAGACAGGTCCTCCCCCAGCCCGGACTCCACCAGCCGCCGGTGCAGGGGGCTGCCTACGTTGCCGACCAGCAGCTCGCTCAGGACCTCGAGACCGAGAAGCCCCACCGGGTCGAGCACCGGAACCGTGAGCCAGTTCAGGGTGACCGTCGAGCGCCGCTGCGCGCTGCCGCCAAGCTCGAGCGGCACCGTGTGCTCGAAGCGCCGCGGCTCCCCCCAGCGCGGCTGCAGGGGCAGCTCCGAGCGGACCTCTTGCCGCCGGAAGCCGCGCAGGAAGTGTTCGCCCAGCAAGCCCAGAGTCTTCTCGGCCGGGATGTTGCCGTACAGAAAGACCCGGCAGTTGGAGGGATGGTAGTAGCGCCGGTGGAACTCCACCAGGTCCTCGTGGGTCAGCCGCGGGATCGCGGCGGGGTCGCCCCCCGACTCCCGGCCGTACGGGGTATCCGGGAACAGGCTCCGCATGGAGAAGTCTCCCACCACGGTCTCGGCGCTGGAGTAGACCCCCTTCATCTCGTTGTACACGACCCCCACGCGGCGCAGCTCCGGCGGGTCCCCAACGAGCTCCAGGTGGTGCCCCTCCTGCATGAACACCTCCCCCTGCAGCAGGGGAAAGAAGACCGCGTCGCCGTAGACCCGGAGCAGGTTGAAGAAGTCCTTCTCCACCAGGCTGCTGGCCGGATATACGGTCTTGTCCGGAAAGGTGAACGCGTTGAGGAAGGTCTGCATGCTGGTCTTGAGCAGCACCACGAAGGGGTCCTTGAGCGGAAAGCTTCGGGAACCGCACAGGACCGAGTGCTCGAGGATGTGGGCCACCCCAGTGTCGTCTTCGGGCGGAGTGCGAAAGGCCAGGGCAAACAGGTTCTCCGGGTCCTCGTTGGCCAGCTGAAGGACCTCGCATCCGGTGTCCCGGTGCCGGAAGAACACCGCGCGCGAGCTGTACTCCTCGAGCTCTCGGGTCGAAACCACGTCGAAGCCGGCCACGGTGCTGCCGGGCTGAGGGTCGGGGTTCTGCACTTCGCTTCCTCCGTCCTGGCGATTTCCTGCGACGCGCAGGAGTTCACAATATAGCCGGGCCGGGCGGCGGCTGTCCATTGCCGGCGGACCCTGATATAGTGGCGGCGGCCATGGAGCTTTCGATCCTCACAGCCCGGGCCAGGGCCCTGGCGCGGATACGACGCTTCTTCTCGGCGCGAGGCTACCTGGAGGTGGATACCCCCCTCCTGGCGCCTGCGCTGATCCCGGAGAGCACGCTGGAGGTCTTCGCCGTTCAGGGCCTGCCGGGACCGCGCTACCTCATTCCCTCCCCCGAGCTGTGGATGAAACGCCTCCTGTGCGCCGGCTCCGGCAGCGTCTTCCAGCTGTGCCGCGCCTTCCGCAGCGACGAGCCCGACTCGCCGCTTCACCTGCCGGAGTTCACGATGCTGGAGTGGTACACCGTCGATACCGACTACCTGGGCAACGTGTCGGTCCAGGAGTCGCTGATCGCGGAGCTGTGCCAAGAGCTCCGCCTGCCAGGGCTCCCCGCCTCCGAAACCGTCTCGGACTGCCGGCCGCCGTTTCTCCGGGTGCGCATGGCGGAGGCCTTCCGGGAACAGCTGGGCCTCGATCTGGCGGCGCGAAACGACCGGGAATCCCTGGGCCGGGAGGCGGCCGCCCGAGGATTGGCCGTGGACCCGCAGGACGACTGGGCGGACTTGTTTCACAAGCTGTTCCTGGCCTTCGTCGAGCCCAACCTTCCCCGCGATCGACCGGTGTTCGTGACCGATTACCCGCGGCAGGTGCCCACCCTGGCCCGGAGCAGCCCCGCCTCACCCTGGGCGGAGCGCTGGGAGTTGTACATCGCCGGAGTCGAAATCGCCAACTGCTACACCGAGGAGCGCGATCCCGCCCGCGTCGAGGCCTTCTTCCGCGGCCAGGAGGCCGCCCGCGGGGCGGCCCGCCGCTCCCACCCGGTGGATTGGGAGCTCGCCCGCCTGATTCCCCGGGCCCTTCCCCCCTGCTCGGGGGTCGCGCTCGGGGTGGAGCGCCTGCTCGCCGTGCTCCTGGGACTCCCCTGCCTGGGCGCGGTCACCCCCTTCGCCGACTGCCGGTAGAAATCAGGGGCAGCATCCCCGGCGCGCTCCACGGCAGGGACACCGGACGCAGGCACACCCGCCGCGGCAGCCGGCTTGAACAAAGAGCACGAGTTCGATTAGGATACCGCGATACCTGGGGCGACTACCGGAAGAGGAAAAATATGATCAAAGCGGGTTCCATCTCGAAGGGCATGTTCCTACTCATCAAAGGCGAACCGCACCTGGTGGCCGAACGTGAGTTCGTGAATCCAGGCAAGGGTTCCGCTTTCGTGCGTCTCAAGCTCAAGAGCCTGGTCACCGGACAGGTCCTCAAGCAGGTCAACAAGAGCCAGGAAAGCGTCGAGGACATCACGGTCGAGACCCGCGAGGCCCAATTCCTCTACGCGGACAGCGAAAGCTACGTGTTCATGGATCTGGAAACCTACGAGCAGTTCACGGTTCCCATGGCCGGGCAGGAGGACAAGAAGCTGTTCATGCGGGAGGGAGACACCTACCAGCTCTCCTTCTGGGAGGACCGGCCCATCGACATCCTGCTGCCCTACAAGATCGTCCTGGCAGTCACCGAGGCCGAGCATGCGCTCAAGGGGGACACGGTCTCAGGGGCCACCAAGCCCGTGACTCTCGAAACCGGGCTGGTCATCAAGGTCCCGCTGTTCATCAAGGAGGGCGACCGCCTTCTGATCAACACGGAGACGCGGGAGTACGTCGAGAGGGTCAACTAGCGGCGACTGGCCCTAGGGCGCTGCGGCAGCCCGCGCTCGAGCGATCTCCGCACGTGGACCAGCGGCCAGGTTCCCCTGCCTACTCCCACCAGAGCTGCTCCCCGTCGACGTAGAACTCCGCTTCCGGGGAGGCGATCCGGAAACGCTCGATCCCGTTCACCGCGTCCAGGTAGGCCCGCAGGCTGGCTTCGATGAGGTCCGTGCTGCTGGAGTGGCCATGGAACCGCCGGCTCATGTATCCCAGGCTGACGGTCACCACGACGCGCGCGTCCTTGCCCTCTGTCAGGCTGTCCACCGAGTACATCAGGAGCCGCGGCTTGATGCCCACGGCCTTGTCCACCGCCCTGCACAGGGCATCCACGGGGCCGGAGCCGTGGGAGGACTGGATCAGGACCGTGTCCGCCTTGTGCAGCTCCACGCTGCCCAGCGGCAGGGTGCTCGACCCGGTCATCACGTTGAAGGCCGCCAGCTCGTACACCGCCGGCTCTGTCTGCCGGGCCTCGTCGAGGATCTCCATGAGCTCACTGGTCACCATGCTCTTCTTGCGGCGCATTTGGGTCCGGAACAGGCTGTAGGCCTTCTCGACGTTCACCGATTCGGGCTCTACCCCCAGAAGCTCCAGCTCCTGCTCGAAGCCGGCCCGGCTCATGTCGTGTTCGCTGATGACCATGTCCGGCGTCCGCCCCACCGTCTCGTCCCGCAGGAGGACCTGCAGACGCTCCGGCAGCCCGCGGCGGAGATCCGGCGCCCGGGTCTCGTGGAACGCATGCTTGCCGAGCACGGGTTTGTTCGGATGGGGGGCAAGCCCGGTCAGCCGTGTCAGCAGGTCGCAGGTCGGGGCCAGGCGGTCCAGCCGGACGTGGTGCTCCAGCCCCAGGGTGTCTCGAAAGGCCTCGAGGGCGAACACCACCTCCTCCAGGGCCGCGTTGCCGCTGCGGGTGCCGATCCCGCCCACGGTCACCTCCACGTGCCGGGCGCCCGCCTCGATGGCGCTCAGGCTGCCAGCGGTGGCCAAGCCAAGGTCGTTGTGCATGTGGACCCCGAGAATCACTCCTCTCAGGTCGGCGACGGCCTGCACCGCCGCCGCCGCCAGCTCACCGACCTGGCGCGGGTGCAGGCAGCCGTTGGTGTCCGCCAGGCTGACCACGGAGGCCCCATGCTCGGCCGCGGCCCGCACCGCCTCCAGAAGGAAACTACGGTCCGCCTGGCCCACTTCGCCGAAGGAGAACTGCAGCTCGATCCCCTCCCGAGGACTCGCATCCAGGCAGGCGCCGACCTGCCGCAGCGCCTCCGCCGGCGCGAGCCCCAGCACCTCTTTCAGGAAGCTCGGCGAAACGTGCATGAACATGTGCAGCCGCGGCCGGGCCGCCGCCCGAATGCTCTCGAGGGTGGCGGCTACGTCTTGCTCGGTGGCCCGGCAGAGGGCCGCGATTGCCGGCCCGCGTACCTCCCGGGCGATCAGCTCCACGCTCTCCCGCTCCTCTCTGGAAGCCGCCGGGTAGCCCGCGTCGATCACGTCCACGCCCAACTCCGCCAGCTGCCGCGCGATCACGAGGCGATCATGCAGGTCGAGCACCACGAACGGTAGCTTGTTCCCGTCCCTCAGGGTCGTGTCCAGGATCTCGACGACTCGTGGGTCCATTGCGCTCCTCTCATTCCCGCGACCACCCGCCGGCACCCGCCGCGGCGGGTCCTCACGGGGGCCTCGGCCTCACGGAGGCTCCAGGGGGCCTCACGCAGGCTTCACGGCGCCGGCAGCTCGTCCAGCCAGGGGCTGTCTGGGAACTCCGCCGCCAGCTTGTCGAACAGCCGTCGGCCCCGGTCCCGTTTGCCCTGCTCCCAGAATACCCGTCCCGCCCGGTACAGCCCCTCCTGGGCTGCCTGCGAAAAGTCGGGGTACACGAAATAGGTCTTCAGGTACTCGTCAGCCGCCTCCTCGAAGGAGGCCTCGCCCCGTTGGGCCTGCTCCTCCAGCACCCGCCCGACCGCGAGCTGGGCCGCGGCGGCGCTCTCCTGGGTGCTGGCCCCGGTGATCCCGCGAAAGATGTCCAGGGCCCGCTGGAGCTCTCCGGACAGGCGGTGGTGCTCGCCCAGCAGCAGGCTGACTTGGCTGGCCAGCGGCTCGCGCGGCGAGCTGCTCCGGATCCGCTCCAACAGGTCCACGGCCTGCCGGCGGTCGGAGGGGAACAGGAAGGCGGCATACTCGTAGCGGATCTGGTTCTTGAGCTGCTCCTCCAGGGAAGAGCTGGAATCGGCGCGCCGGTAGAAACGCTCGAGGACCCGGGAGTCCCCTCCCTGCGGCACCGCCGCGAAGACCTCCCGGATCTCCTGCTCCGCGGCCCTGGCCAGTCCCCCTTCCGGCGAGCTCTCCAGGTAGCGCAGCAGCAGCTCCAGGCCCTGTTCCGGTGTTCCGGCCCGCACCGCGCTGACCCCCGCCCAGTAGAGGGCACCCAGGGCCGCCTGTCGCTCCGGGAAGCGCTCTTGGACCGCCAGGAAGCCTCGCAGGGCCCGGCGGTAATCCCCCTTCTGGAAGTCCTCCTCGGCCAGGGCAAAATACCCCTCGGCGGCCAGGGTGGCGCCGGGATACAGCCGGGCGAGCTCGGCGAACTCCCGTTCCGCCTGCTCGCGCCGCCCGAGACGGAGCAGGTTCGCGCCTCTCTGGAACAGGATCTCCCGCTCCAGGCTCCGAGTGTAGTCCTCGGTGCGTGGCCCCAGACGCTCCCTCGCACGGGCCAGCTCCTCCAAGCTCTCCTCGTATCGCCCCGCCTGCGCACCGCAGGTGGCGCTGCGGTACCAGGCCTCGGCGGTGCGCCGGCCTTCCGGGTATCGCTCGGCCAGGCGCCGGAAAACCCGCTGCGCCTCCTCCAGATCGTTCAGGCGGAAGAGCGACAGCCCTTCCCAGAACAGGGATTCCTCCCCCTTGAGGCTGCCGTCCAGCGCCCGTGCCGCCTGAGCGAAGGCCCCGGCCGCCTCGCGAAGGCGGTCCAGGCGGTAATAGGTCCGCCCCAGGTACAGCCAGCTGTCCCCCTTCCAGGGGGAGCCCTCCGCCCCGCCGGTGTTGCGCAGGAACCACGCGAGGGCGCTTTCGAACTCTCCGGCGTTGAAGGCGCAGGTCCCGGCGGCCAGCACCGTCCTCGCGGCGAGCTCCGAGGGCGGCGACAGGCCCATGAGCTCCTCGAAGTAACCCTGCGCCCGGCCGAACTCACCCCGCCGTGAGTAGATGAACCCGATGTTGTACAGGCTTTCCGCCTTGAAGCCGGAAGCGGGCATCTCGGCCACCGCGAACAGCGCCTTCAGAGCTTCGTTCTCCCGCCCGGCGGCTAGCAGGCTGATCCCGCGTCGATACAGCAGCTCGTCCCGCCCGGCGGCGAACGGGTCCAGGGCGAGGAGCCGCTCGTAGGCATCCGCAGCCGCCAAGTGCTGCCCCTGCCGCGCGTACAGGGAGCCGAGCAGCCGCAGGGCCGACAGGTTCCTGGCGGAGGCGGGAAAGCGCCGGGCGAAGGACTCCAGGGTCTCCACCGCCTGCGCGTCGCGGCCCAGGTCGGCAAGCGCCATGCCCAGGCGCAGGGCGCTCTCCTCGGCGATAGCCTGGTCGCTGCCGGAGGCCGCCTCCCGCAGCGCGTCGAGGGCCCGCTCGGGCCTGCCGTCCAGAACGGCGGACAGCCCCAGGTTGAACAGCAGCACCTGTCGCTCCCGCCGGTGGCGCTCCTGGCCCCCGGCGGCGCCGGGGGTCCCATCGCCGGGGGTCGCGTCGCCCGGGGTCCCCCCGCGGAGGACCGCCCCGCGGTCGAGCGCCTCGCGGTACCGGGCATACGCCTCGCCGTAGCGGCCCAGGTCGAAGAGAAGGTCACCCTCCAACACCGCGAGCTCTTCCCGGTAGCGGCTGCGCGGGAAGCTCGCCTCGAGCTCCCTCAAGACCTCCAGCGCCTCGGCGGGCCTGTCGCCGCTGCCGCGGATGCGCGCCAAGCGGTAGAGGCAGGTCTCACGTTCCTCCAGGGACGGGCTACCCGCCAGCACCGTGAGGTACCGCCGCTCGGCCTCGCCGTGCCTGCCCAGGAAGTAGTGCGCCTCTGCGGCGTAGAACACCGCCTGCTCCGCCCATTCGCTCTCGGGGAACTCCACGAGCACCCGGGTGAAGGCCGCCAGGGCCGCGTCGTAGCTTTCCAGGCGCAACTCCACCCCGCCCAGCCGGTACAGCGCCTCCGGCCACAGCCGCCGGGCCGAGGAGCGCGCCAGCAGCCGGGCGTAGCTGCCCCGAGCCTCCCGCCAAAGCTCCAGCCTCTCCTCCGCCATGCCCTCGAGCAGCAGGCTCTGCTCCAGGAGCTCGCCCTCCTCCGGGCAACCCTCGATTTGGGCCCTCAGGCTCTCCCGGGCTTCCCGGAAGCGCTCCTGCTGCAGGTAGGCCACCGCCAGCCAGTAGGAAACGCGGCAGTTGTGGGGCGAACGGGGGTGACGCCGCGCGAATCCCGAAAGGATCTCGACCGAGGCGGGTGACTCGCCCAGGTAGTAGTGCGCCAGGGCCCGCAGATACTCGGCGTCGTCCGCCCACGGGCTGTCCGGATACTGCTCCACCAGCTGCCGGAAGCTGCGCGCGGCCATGAGATGCAGCCCGTCGGCGAATGCCTTGCGTCCCGCCTCGTAGAGATTCTCGTCACCTTGGGCAAAGACGCCAAAGGTGAGGACAAGAAAAAACAGGGAGACAAGGCTCCCTGTTCGTCGCGGCACGCTCAAAATTTGTCCACGCAACGCCTTCGCAATCCAGCCAGCCCTAGTTGAGTGCCAGCCCCTCGGCGACCTTTTCCCGTGTTTTCTTCTCGCGTTTGGCCCGAAAGGTGATCTTCTTGTCCTTGAGATCCACGACGATCGTGCTTCCCTGCTTGAACCGTCCCTTGAGGATGTCCACGGACAGGGGATCCTCCACCAGGCGCTGGAGGGTGCGCCGCAGCGGGCGCGCGCCGTACTTCTCGTCGTAGCCCTCTTCGATCAGGAACTCCCGGCAGCTCTTGGTGAACTCCAGGGTGATGTTCTGGTCCTTGAGCTGGGTCTGCGTCTCCGCCACCATGAGATCCAGGATGCTGCGCAGGTGCTGCCGGTCGAGGGAGTGGAAGACCACGATCTCGTCCACCCGGTTGATGAACTCGGGATTGAACAGGCGCTTCATCTCGCCCAGCGCGCTGGACTTGATCTCCTCGTAGTGCATCATGCCGTCCTCGGCGTGGAAGCCGAGGGTGCTGTCCTTGCTGATCTCCCTGGCGCCGGCGTTGGAGGTCATGATGAGCACCGTGTTGCGGAACGAGACCGTGTGCCCCAGGTTGTCCTGCAGCTGCCCTTCCTCGAGCACCTGCAGGAGCAGGTTGAACACGTCAGGGTGGGCCTTTTCAATCTCGTCGAGGAGAATGACGCTGTAGGGCCGCCGCCGGATCTTCTCAGTCAGAAGCCCACCCTCCTCGTACCCCACGTACCCCGGAGGGGCCCCGACCAGCCGCGAGACGTTGTGCTTTTCCATGAAATCGGACATGTCGATCCGCACCAGGGCCTCTTCGTTGCCGAACAGGAACCCGGCCAGGGTCTTGGCCAGCAGGGTCTTGCCCACCCCGGTGGGCCCCAGGAAGATGAAGGACCCCAGGGGCCGCTTGGGAGAGCTCAGGCCGGTCCGGGAGCGGCGGATCGCCGCGGCTATCGAGGCGATGGCCGGGTCCTGCCCGATGACCTTCCGGTGCAGCTCCTCTTCGATGTGCAGGAGCTTCTCGGACTCGCTTTCGGCGATCCGGTTCATCGGGATCCCGGTGATCTCCGAGACCACGTTCTGGATCTCCTCGATGTCCACCAGGGTTTCCTCGATCTTGAGATTGGACTCCCAGTCCTGC
>JAFGFV010000573.1 GCA_016930895.1 Spirochaetales bacterium
CATGCACAGGATCTACGGTGACGAACTGTCCAGGTTCACCGTCTCGTACAAAGGGGACATCAAGCTGTTCGCGGTCGATCGCCAGGATGTCCTGGACTTCGTCGAGGGCAACCCGGGCGTGGGGATGAAGCTGACCTACCAGTACACTCTCCAGGACTAGACTCCCGGAGGCCGACCTCTCCCTGGGGAGGCGGCGACCGGGGGCTGCCTACCCGAGCTCGACCCGGTGCACGGGCTGACGGTTCTCCTGGCCGGCGGCGGCCAGGAGGTCGGCATGCGAGGGGTGGCAGGTGAACACGACGAGCTGCTGCCCTCGGGCGAAGCGAGCCATCACCGCGGCAGCCAGCCGTTGGCGCTCGGGGTCCATGTCCACGAGGGGGTCGTCCATGACCATGAACCCCGAGGGGCGCGACTGCTCGTCGCCGGCAGACGCCTTGCCGGCTGCCAGCAGGTATTCGGCCATGGCCAGCCGCAGCGCCAGGGAGAAGAGGTCCTGAGTCCCGGCGGAGAGCAGTGCGTACCCCAGCCTCAGGCCGTCTTCCCGTTCGAGGGCCTCGGGCAACAGGACTCCCTCGGGGGTTGACCGGTAGCGGGCCCCGCTCAGCTCGGAGACGTAGTCCCCGAATCGGCGGCGAAAGCCCTCCAGAGACGAGACGTCCAGGTTCTCGAGGATGTCGTCAGCGGTCTCCCGGACCCGCAGCAGGGCCGTCCCTTGGCGCGCCTGCCGCTCGAATTGCCGGCGGGCCTCGCTGAGGCGGGAAGCCAGCTCTTCGGTGCTCTCTTCCGGCAGGTGGCGCAGCGCCTCCCGGAGTGCGCTTTCCAGGCTCGCCGCCTGGAGTTGCAGCCCCTGCACTTCGCGCTCTCGGGCGCGGTGCTGCGCCAGGAACGACGCGGCATCCGCGTGCCCATCGGGTAGCTCCCGCAGGCCCGCCAGCTGTTGCTCGAGTTCGTGGAGGCGGGCCGCATGCTCGCCGACGGCGCGAAGCAGCGTCTCTCGGCTCCCGTAGCTTGCCTCCAGAGAGGCGATTCGTTCACCGGCGCGTGCAAGACCCTCTTCGAGGCGTCCCAGTCGGGCGGTGAGCTCCGCCAGCTCGGACACCACGGCCTCCATCTCCCGCTGCGGAGGGTTGACCGGCAGCTGTGCAGCCGCAGCTTCCAGCTGTTCCCAGGCTTGTCCGTTCAGGGCCTCCTCGAAGGCCCTTCGGGCCGCGTCCGCTTCCAAGCTCAGCCTTGCGTACTCGCTGCGTGCCTGCTCGGCGGCCGTCAGCGAAGAGACTCCCGCCGCGTGCAGAAGGCCCTCCAGGCGGGTGCGGGTCTGTTCGTAGCGGCGGGCAACCTCCTCGAAGCCCCCGTCCCCCGAGGTGACCTCCAGCGACCAGTCCGGGTGCTCCAGACGAATGCGCCCTCGAGCTTCCAGCTCCAGGCTTTCTTGAGCCGCGAGCTCCTTGTGCTGAGGCTCTTCCAGGTCGCGAACGGCGGTCACGGCGAGCCTGTCGCGAGCCTCCAGGCGCAGCGAAAGGGTCCCACCGGCAGCTGCTCCTTCGAGGCGTTGCAGCTCGCCCGCCACGGCGCGCAGCTCCTCCATCTGCTCCGCGCTGAGGACTGAGGTGTCCCGGAGCGCCGCCATGGCGGCTTCCCACCGGCCCTTGAGCTCCCCGGCCCGGACGTGCCTTTCCCGCAGAGCGCGGCTCGCGGCGTATCGCTCGACCGCGGCCAGCTCCACTTCCAGGCGCTCGCGGCCTTCGGTCAAGCGGTCTCGTTCTTCTGCGCTGCGCTCCCGAACGAGCAGGCTCTCGGTCCAGTCCGCGTACGCCCGCTCCACCGCCTGCAGCTGAGCGGCGGCTGCCTCCCGTTTGGACTCCAGGGCGTCACGTCGCGCGGCATCCGCCGCCACAGGGGACTCCTGCTCAATCGCGCGCTCGAGCTCCTGCAGTCGCTCCCTGCAGGACTCCAGCTGCCTGTTGCGTTCCTCATAGGATTGCTCAGCCTCGAGGGCGTTCCGGTAAGCCGCTTCCAGGCTCTGTTGATCGTAGTAGGCCTGGAGCAAGCTCCCCACTCCTTTCTTCCAGGGGTTGTTCCATTCTCTTCCCCCTTCCGGCTGCCCTCGTTCGGTATCCCAGTGGCCCAGCAGGTCGCCGATCCTCTGCTCCAGGAGCTCCCGGAACCGGGCCGTGGAGACGCCGTCGCTTTCGAGGAGGCTGCGCTGGAGCAGGTCCGACAGCCGGTGAAGGGCTTCCGGCTGCTCGCCGAGCTGGCGCAGGGTGTCGGCCAGCCCGCTCTGGTAGGTCAGCAGCACCGTCCTCAGGGTTGCCGGGTCGACCGGCAGCAGCTCTTCCAGGGCCTCCTGAACGGCCTGCTCGCCGGTGATGCGGTTTCCATCGGGGAGCTCGAGCACAACCTCCGGTGCGGCCCCCCAGCGCTTGCGGAGCCGGTAGGTGCTGTCCGCGGCGTCCGGGACGGCGAAGACGAGCTCGGCCTCCAGCGTGTCCCCCCCGCCCACCGGAAGGTAGGGTTCCATGGTGCGTTGGAAGCGGGACTTGGTGAGCCTGACGGGGGTCAGCAGAATGTGCTCGAGGGCCTGGAACAGGGTGGACTTGCCAGCCTCGTTGGGACCCAGGATCACGTTGAGACCCGGACGCAGATCCAGCTCTGCGCCAACCAGCCCGGCGAAAGAGGCCACCTTGAGGCGTCGGAGGATCATGGCCGGGCCTCCAGAAGCAGGTCGTAGGCCGCCTGCAGCGCCTCTTCTTCTTGGGCTTCGAGCAGGCGATTGAGGAGCCTGGCGGAAAAGGAACCCTCCGGGAACTCCTGCGCGATGGTCCTGGCCGTGATCATCTCTCCGAGAGCACTCTCGTCGACCGCGAGCCACGGCAGGTGCGCCCGCAGCGTCGACATCACGCGGCGCAGCTCCTCGATACGTTCCCGGCTCAGACGCCCCTTGAGCTCGAGCCGAAGGAGAGTGTTCTGGAACTCCGGTGTGGCGAACCGAGCGAGCGCTTGCGCCGGGGAGGTGGTCTCGTCGATCTCCAGCTGCTCGCGGCGAAAGCGGTACCGGCCGGTAACCAGTCGCTTCCGCCGGACCTGCCTGTCCGCCGAGATCTCCAGCAGCCAGGCCGCCCCTTCGTGCGGGCAGTCGAACCCGTCCGGTTCGGGGGTTCCAGGCACGAGGAGCCACTCCCGGCTCGACTCCTCCTGCGGGTGCTGTCGATGGGTATGACCCACGATCCACAGGTCCAGCCCCGCTCGCTCCAGCTCGGAGCGCTTCATCGGGAAATACTCTCCCTGGGCATCGGGAGAGAGCCCCTCGATGCTGCCGTGGGCGATCCCCAGGTGAAGGAGCTCGCTGTCGGGCGCAACCCCGCTGTCCCTGCGGATCCAGCCGATGTTGTTCTCCTTGCCGTGCTTGGAGGCGCAGGGGGCAGGGTACAGCAGCACGGGCAAGCCATAGGCGGTAAGGTCGACCGGCTCCGGGCGGTCGAGGATCATGACCCGGTCCGCCTTGATCCTCTCCAGGGAGTCGCGGAAGCTTCCCCAGAGAGGGCTGGCAGGACCCGCCAGGAAGTCGTGATTGCCGGGAAGCACGGCCACGGCCTGACCCTGGAACTCCGCGAGGATCTCGGCCGCCATCCGGATTTCCCGCGGCGGAACCGTGAGGCGGTGGAACAGATCCCCGGCGATGACCATGAGCCCGCACTGCTCACGATCGGCAAGCTCGACCAGGCGCGCGAGGGTCTGGAAGCGGGCGGAGCTGAGGGCCTCCTGGAGTTCCGGGTATCCGGAAAAACGCATGCCCAGATGCAGATCGGAAGTGGCGAGTATCTTGAAGCTCATCCCGCGGACTCGATCCGAGCTCCAGGCCCGGTACCTGCGACCATCCCCACGCTCCTTCTTAGGCTCCCACGCTCTACTCACACGGTCTATCTACGGGGAGCCGGGACACCGCGATTGTATCAGCAGGACGGATTCGGGAACAAGCGCCGCCGACCGGGCATCCTGTCGCCGACCGGGCATCCTGTCGCCGAGCGGGCATCCTGCCACGGGGCATTGACCCCCTGCGGGCACCGCCCTATCCTGAAGGTGGAATGAGAGGCCGAGTTCTTTTCATGGTGCTCCTCGCTGCGCTGTTGCGGACGGCGCCCCCCGCCTCCCCGGAGGAGCCGCGGCTCTTCGAGGGGGCCGCCGCCTGGGAGCATCCGGAGGACTGGCACCCGGCGGAGCGGGACCTCCTGTTCAACGACCGGCGTGCCGGCGGTTTTCAGAGCCGTTCGTTCCACTTCACCGGCTACCTGAACGACGGGATCCATCTCGAGATTTCCCTGTTTCGGTGGGAGTACGGCCTGTTCGGAGGGTGGGGCCTTCAGGTCCTCGTGGCAGAGCCCGGCAGAGAGCCTTGCGCGTTCGAGGAGCGCATTCCGGAAGGAGACATGGAGGTAGCGGCGGAGCGCTTCCACATTCGCTTCGGGGAGAACCTGCTGCAGGGGAGCAGGGGCCGCTATACGGTCTCCTTGCGGCTCCGGGAGCTCCGCTGTGACCTGTATTTTCGCTCTCTGGTCCCCCCCTGGATTCCCGGCGACGGGTACGCGGCCATGGATCGGAACGGGACGGCTTACGTGCGGTACGGGGTCTCGGTGCCCGTCGGATGGGTGGAAGGCTCCCTGAGTCTGCAGGACCGGACCCTGCCGGTCCGCGGCCCGGGATACGCCGACCGCGGCCTGATCGCGGCGCCGATCAACCGCATGAGCTCTCCGACCTGCGCCTTCCGGGGTTTCTCCGGGGATGGCGGGGAGGGCTCGGTTTCGATCATCAGCCTGCTGCACTACCAGACTCACCCGGAGTACGGCTCGTCGGCCATTCCCGTGGTCCTGTTCATAGAAGGGCGCCGCTGGGTGCTCGCGAGCAGAAAGGTCTCTCTGACCGCCGCGGAATGGGTGGAGGAACCGCACCTGCCCGTTGCCTATCCGCGGCGCCTGGAGGTGGAGGCTATCGGCGAGGGCTACGGTGCGTCAACTTCCGCCGGCTCGGCAGCGGGCGGGGAGGTGGTGGCAGGGCCCGTACGCCTGGAAGGGGCGTTCGTGGGGACGAGCCTGTATCACTACTCGGATGTCTTCCAGAAGATCCCAGCCCTGTTTCGCGACTTGGTCGACCTGTTCCTGGACCGCCCGATCATCTTCAAGCTGTTGGGACGCTTCGAGGGGACCATCACGTATCCGGACGGCACGCGGCAACAGGTGCGGCTTCCCGGACACGCGGAGTACACGGTCGTGCAGTAGCAGCTGCTATCCTCCCAGCAGCTGCGCCAGGTAGAAGCTCAGCGGTATGGTCACGAGGCCCAGCACGGTAGTGGCCAGGACGAGGGGCGTAGCATGGTCGGGGCGCACTCCGTAGCGGGCAGGAAGCACGGAGCCGAAGACCGCCGAGGGCAGTGACGAAGCCACAATCACGACAGTCCGGGCTGGGTCGTCCATCCGCAGCACCAGGGCAGCCCCGAGACCCAGAAGGAAGCCCAGCGCTACCCGCAAGAGGATCCCCACCGCCAGGTGTACGCTCACTGCGATCCGGGTCCTGGTGAGCGAGCATCCCAGGGCAAAAGCCGCCAGGGCCGGGGTTCCGGCCCCGCCGAACTCGAAGGTATCGAGGATTACGGCGGGAACGGGGACCTCGAGAAAATGGAACAGGAAACCTGCGACGATGGCCCACAGCATGGGAGATTTCGCCATTTGCCGGGCGCCTTTCGCGGAGAATCCGCCGCTGACGATCAGGATGCCCAACGTGAAGATGAACACAGTCTGTACCTGGTCGTAGACCACGATCAGGTTCACGGCCGGCAAACCGCCCCACAGCTTCATGAGCGGGATCCCCAGGAAACCGGAGTTCATGAAGATCACCGGAGGTATGAAGCTCCTCGGCTCGGCCTTGCCCAGGTACGCGTACAGAGCCGAAACCAGCAGGAGAGCCACCAGCACTATGGAAGTGGCGGCGGCGACCTTACCGATTTCGGCCAGCTCCATGTCGGCGGTGTAAAGGGAGTGAAACACCAGCATGGGCATGAAGAAGTCGGTGATGATCCGTACCAGGGTTTCTTCGGACAGACGCACCAGCCGGCCGACGACATACCCTCCGGCCACCAGCACGAAGAGGGGAAGCATGATGGAGAAGAGCCCTGAGAACACTGGACAACCTCTGTCTATGCTTGTGGAGTCCCTGACCGCGCGAGGGCGCGTCGGTCTCTGCACCGTAGCCGATCCATGCGCTCTACGGCAAGGGGCGTTCGGGGAAAGGGGTGCGCCGGGGTCACGGAACGGCGGTGCGGAACCCCCGCGCCTCGTGCGTGCAGCCCAAAGGCGCGAAGCTCAGGGGAGAAGCTCAGCAGGCCCCTGCCCGGATCTCGCCGGCCCCTGCCCGGATCGGGCAGGGCCGGGTCCACGGTGACCCCCTTGCTTGATTCTCGGGTTGCGCTCGTAGGCGGGGCAGTGAGTCCCCGTCGAACGGAACACCACGTGACTCGGCAGGTCTCGACTCTTGATGCCGAACACCCGGCAGCCGCGCGGGAATCTCGGGTCCCAGGACACGTAGTAGTGCCGGCAGGTCAGGCAGAAGGGCGCCGTGGCGGGAGGTTGCACCGGGAGCTTCTCCGTTGCGGATGGTACCACGACGCTGCGGCCAAGTAAACTTTACTTGATTGATAAGATTTACTATCTTTCACGAGAAGGCGTTGGGGTGTACGGTGCTTCAACGCCGGAGGTTTCGACGGAGGTCGTTCGCGCGGACGGCGGCCCGGCTCCATGAGGCGTGCCGCCGGACAGGAAGACCGCCTGGTACGGGAGGACCGTTATGAGACAGTTTGCAGCAGCGCTGGCTGCGATCACCATGGTCTTCGGCGGCGCGGTGCTCGGCCCCGCGGGGAGCTCTGCGCCCGAAGAACCTGCCGAAAGGGAGAATGTCATGAGCGAGGCCAAGACGGGAAACACGGAGGTTGCCACCCTCGGAGGCGGGTGCTTCTGGTGCCTGGAGGCCGTCTACGAGCGCATCGAGGGGGTCAAGTCGGTCGTGTCCGGGTACGCCGGGGGGACCAAGACCAATCCCACCTACTCGGAGGTGTGCAGCGGCTCCACCGGTCATGCCGAGGTCGTGCAGGTTGAGTTCGATCCTGCCACGATCAGCTACGAGCAGGTGCTCGAGCTCTTCTGGAAGGCCCACGACCCGACCACCCTGAACCGCCAGGGCGCGGACGTGGGGACCCAGTACCGTTCGATCATCCTTTATCGCGATGAGGCGCAGCGGCAGGCGGCCGAGCGTTCCATGGCGAAGGCGGCAAAGGACTTCCGCGAGCCGATCGTCACGGAGCTGAAGCCGCTGAGGAGCTTCTATCGGGCAGAAGAGTACCACCAGGACTACTACGCCAAGAACCCCTACGCCGGGTACTGCACCTTCGTCATTCGCCCCAAGCTGCAGAAGCTGAGCCTGGAATAGGGTCCCTGCGGTAAGGCCCGGACACGGCAACTCCACCACCACCCGGATGGGCGCGTTCGGCAGGCTAGTCTCGGGATGCAGCGGGCAGTGGCATGTTGGAGATCCTTGCGGTTGCCCCGTTCGGCATGGAGCATGCTCGTCCTGAAATGGCGAGACCATAGACGCCGACAGAGATCGAGAGGACGGACCCCGCGCGGATGTCCACCTCCGGCAGGCTGTCCGCCGAGGCAAAGGCTCCGCGGCAACGGGTAGCGGCCGGGTCAGGGCGCGTGAAGCTCGCCCAGTCCAACGGGTAGAGGCTTCGTTCCTGGAGGGTCTGGAACATGGCCAGCAGGTTCTCAGCGGGCATGCCTGTTTGGATGTCGTGCCCGTTGTTGAACATGAACCCTGCCACACTCGATCCCGAAGGCTTTCTTGAGCGGCAGGTTCATGCTGGCCTGAATCCCTGTGACCAGGGTACTGCCCAGATCCAGCGGCACGCGGTCGAGCTCCTCGTGGCTGGTGGCTTTCCGGGCGCTCACCAGTGTGGTGGACTCCCTGGGCGCGGGGGCTCGAAGCCGTAGCTCCCCGGCCGAATCACTGCGCCGGCAGAGGTACCCGGAACCTGCGGCGTGTGCAGGTGGACGCTCCCGCCCTCCTCACGCGAGCGAAAACCTGCCGGCACGAGCACGAGCCACCCGCAGGGCGCCACCTACTCCCGCCAGCCTTCGTTGCCGAAGCCGATAACCGTAGTGGCGGGATACAGAGCGTCCAAGTCGACCCCCCCGGCCTGTTCGAGCTCGTCGTGGACCTCTCCGAGCATCCGGCACGGCTCGATCACTCTGACCGGTATCTGCTCCAGCCCGCAGTAGCGCCTCCGTTGCTCCACGACGGCAACGTGGATCCCGGTCGCCGCGGTGGGACCACGGTCGATCGGGACCTCCGCCTCTCGGTGCTCGATCGTTTTCCGGATTCGTTGCCTGCCCGCCCAGAGGACGTCTGCGCTCACGGTGAATTGTGCCAGGGACTATCGAAGCAGTCCGGTGGCGCTCTGCATGATGGTACCCTCGCTCACCTGCTCGCCTTCCAGGAGCGCGGTAAGCCTTCCTTGGTGCATCACGGCGACCCGATCCGCAATCGACACGATTTCGGGCAGTTCGGAAGAGATGAGGACGATGCCCATGCCCCCGTCGGCCAACTCGCGCATGATCCTGTAGATCTCCGCCTTGGCGCCCACGTCGATGCCGTGCGTGGGCTCGTCAAGAAGCAGGATTTTCGGATCGGTGGCCAGCCAGCGGGCCAGGGTCGTTTTCTGCTGATTTCCTCCGCTCAAGCTGGATACCGGGTGCTCGGGAGAGGCAATCTTGATGTTGAGGCCGCGGATGAATCTCTGCACGAGCGCGTTGACCTTGTTCCTGGCGATCACTCCGCCGCGGCTCAATCCCGGGAGCTTGCTGATGGCGATGTTGAGCCAGATCGGAAGTCCCATGAACAGGGAGAGTTCCTTGCGGTCTTCCTGCAGCATTGCCAGTCCGTTCTGTATTGCCTGTTCGGCCGATCGCAAGCGAACGGGCCGACCCTCCAGCAGTATCTCCCCGGACTCGTACGGATCCACCCCGAAGATCGCGCGAGCCAGCTCGCTCCGCCCGGCACCGACCAGCCCAGCAAACCCGAGGATCTCCCCACGGTGAAGGCAGAACGAAATGTCTTGGAAGCGTTGGCCGCGCAGGTTCCTGACCTCCAGCAACACCTCGGCCCCGACGTGTTTTCGCCGTTGCGTCGTTCGCTGCAGCTCCCGGCCGACCATCATTTGCACGATGCGCTCCTGGCTGGCCTCGGAAGCTTCGATCGTGCCTATGCGTCTTCCGTCGCGCAGCACGGTTATCCGGTCCGAGATCTGAAGCACTTCCTCGATCTTGTGCGATACGTAGATGATCGAGATCCCTTGCTGATTCAGTCCCTTGATCACGTCGAAAAGCTGCTGGGTTTCGTTCTGCGTCAGGGACGAGTTGGGCTCGTCCATGATGATCAGGCTGGCGTTGATCGACAGGGCCTTGGCGATTTCCACCAGCTGTCGCTGGGAAATCCCGAGTCGATGCACCGGTACGTACGGGTCGATTCTCAATCCGACCCGATCCATCGCCTCGGCGGTCTTTTGTTCGAGAGTCTTCCAGAGAATCCTGCCGAAACGATGATCCATGCGGCCCATGTAGATGTTTTCGATGACGTTCAAGCTCGGCAACATGGAAAGCTCCTGGTGAATCACCGCGATTCCGGCCGAGATCGATTCCATGGGGGTCGAGAAGTCCACCTGTTGGTTCCGGTACATGACTTGTCCGCTGTCCCGGGTGATGATCCCGCCGAGAATGCGCATCAGAGTGGACTTGCCTGCCCCGTTTTCGCCGACCACGGCGTGGACCTCCCCGTAGCGCACATCCAGGTGTACCTTGTCCAGCGCCAGCAGGCCGCCGAAGCTCTTGCTGATGTCTCTGGCGGACAGAATCAGGTCTTCGTTCACGGAACGTTCCTTGCCGCACGAAGCGGGAATGGGGCTGCACGAGAAGCGCGCAGCCCCATTGGGCCTACTTGCTCCAGAATTGGCCTATGTTGTCCTTGGTGACGAAATCCGCTCGGGTCAGCAGTCGGGCGGCAGGCGGTGCCTCGCTGGCCACCAGGTAGTTGAACAGCCGCACGGCCGGGTCGTGACCCTGGGCGAACGGCTGCTGCCCGATCGTCCCGGTAATCACGCCTTTCTGGACGAACTCCATGGTCTCGTCGACGAAGTCGTAGCTGATCATTTTGATCTCGCCCGCCTTGCCGGCGTCTTCGACGGCGGCTGCCGCACCGAAGGGCCCTCCGGCGGTTACGTAGATTCCCGCCAGGTCCGGATTCGCGGTCATGAAGTCCTGCGCCTGATTGTACGCAATATCGGCCTTGTCCTCGTTTTCCACACGATCCACGATGGTGATCCCGGGTGCGTTGGCCTGGATGTATTCCTCGAAACCGAGCCTTCGCAGTTCGTGCGCCTCCACGGCGAAGAAGCCTGTGATGATTGCCACCTTGCCTTTGCCGCCGAGGACTTCAGCCATGCGCGCTCCGGCGGTCTGGCCCTGCTTGTAGAGATCCGCCCCCACGAAGAAGCATCTCTTGTTTTCGCTCTCGGTTTCCGAGTTGAAGGTGGCCACCGGAATCCCCGCGTCCACGGCACGGTTGATGTACGGGACGATCCCGCTGTCTCCGGCGATGGTGGCGATGGCGTCGTACTCCTGGGCAATCGCAGCCTCGACGGCCTTGCTGAACACGTCGGTCGTGTGCTGTGCCCCCGCGTTGATCCAGTCTACGGTGCAGTTCAGTGCCTTGAGCTCCCTGGCTGCAGCCTCGCAGCCCTCCTTGACCGGAATCCAGAACGGATTGTTTTCCAGCCCCAACACGGCGATCCGCAGGGCTTCGGCCGGCTTCTGGTTCACCGGTTTCACCGATCCGCTGTCTTCGGGCGTCACGGCGCTGGAGAACTCCGGACAGGCGGGAAGCTCTCTCGTCGCCTCTTTCGTCCCCGCCGACCACAACAGTGCAACCGACGCGGCGAAGAACAACACCACGAACACCGATACTTTCTTGGTAGATCTGCTCATCTCTACCCTCCTTCAAAGAACGTTTTCTGTCTCCGAACCGACCGTTCGGATCGATCCACAAACCCGCAGGCGAATTGGATCCATTCGTCAGCCCTTGCCGGGATGTTTTCGCAGGTTGTCGGCGGCCACGGCAAGGATGATCACCACTCCGATCGATACCGTCTGTAAGAAAGCAGGCAGGTGCAGGAGCACGAAAGAATTGCGGATCAAAGCCATGATGGCCGCACCGATGATCGCACCCAGCACCGTTCCCTCACCACCGAAGAGGCTGGCCCCGCCGATGACGACGGCTGCGATGACGTCCAACTCGTTGCCCTGCCCGGCGTTCGTGGCGGCCGTGGAGAGCAGGCCGCCGTTGATGATCCCGGCCAAGGCACAGAGCGCACCGGTGACCGTATAGGCGAAGATTTGGACCCGATCGACGTTCACCCCGGACAACCTCGCCGCCTCCCGGTTGCTGCCCACCGCGTAGATCTGGCGCCCGAGCACTGTATGCTTGAGAAAGTACGAGAACGCGGCGATCAGAACGACCATCTCGATGATGGGGAAGGGTACTGGCCCCAGATATCCAGCTCCCAGGAAGTTCACCGCCTCGTTGCGCATCGGGACGTTGCTCGCCACGGCACCCTTGAGCCCTGTGGCCAGCAAGTAGGTAAGCCCGCGGCCGATGCTCAGCATGCCCAAGGTCGTGATAAAAGGGGTTACCCGGGCCTTGGTAATCACCAGCCCGTTGACTGCCCCGAGCCCGATTCCGATTCCAAATCCCCCGAGAAGCGACAGCAGGGGTGGAACTCCGCCGTACATCAGGCGGGCGCAGAACATCCCCGAGACGGCAAGCAGAGACCCAACCGAGAGATCGATGCCTCCGGTGATGATGACCATCGTCATCCCGATGGACATGATCCCGATTGTGCTCATGCCTCGAAGCACGTTGAAGATGTTGGTCGCCTTCAGGAAGTAGGGACTGGCAAAGCTCATGATGACGGCGAGAATCGCTAGCGCGCCAAGAACCCCGATCTCGCGGGCCTGGAGCAACCGCTTGATCAGGGGTCCCCTGCGCAGGTGGGCTTGCTCTCCAGCTCCCGTGCTCTTCTCCATACGCACCACTCCTTCGGCAGGACCAGATCGCAACAGTCCTGTCCGGGATGACCACGTCATCAGCACTGCAGGAAACGTGCCATAACGCGCCATCAACTAACTCGTTGTCTGCAGGCGAGTTGGCATGAATCAGCGGCCGAGCTCCCCGTGGGGCTGTAACCCTACTTTCTCATCGGGGGGCGCGCAGGTGGGTAAGTTCTTACGCACCCGCGAGCTTCGAGCTGCCGATCATCGTTGACAGCGCGCGGTTTGCTCCGCATAATTGATGATCATGCAGCCCACGGTGCTCATCGTGGATGATGAACTCGAGGTCTGCTTGTCGCTCAAAGAGATCATCGAGTCTTCCGGGTATCGCGTGTTGTACTGCACGGATTCGCGCGACGTGCCCGGGGTAGTGGCGGCCGGCCCGATCGATCTCATCCTGCTGGACATACGCATGCCCTATCTCGGCGGCATCGATCTTCTCATGCAACTGAAGGAACAGCACAGCTGCGTTCCCACCATCGTCATCTCAGGACATGCCACTGTAGAGAACGCCGTCAGGGTGATGCGCTTCGGTGCTTTGAACCTGTACACGAAGCCGATCCAGTGCTCTGTGCTCATGGAGGAAATCGACCAGATTACCCGCACCTCCTCCGCACGCAATCGTCCTGCGCCGGTCAGTAGTCTGATTGCCGAATCCCGGGAAATGAGAAGTCTGCTGTCGCTCGTCGAGAGAGCCGCTCCAACCGACGCCACCGTACTCATCACCGGGGAAAGCGGGACCGGCAAAGAGCTGATCGCCACTACCTTCCATCGCCTCAGTCGCCGTAGCATCCGCCCCTACGTGCGCATCAACTGCGCGGCGATTCCTGAGACGCTTCTCGAAAGCGAGATGTTCGGGTATGAAAAAGGCGCCTTCACGGACGCCAGGGAGTTGAGACGGGGCAAGTTCGAGTGCGCCGAGGGCGGCACGATCTTCCTCGACGAAATCGGAGACATGAGCCTGCATACCCAGGCCAAGATGCTTCGCGTGTTGGAGGACAAGAAGTTCAGCCGCCTGGGCGGAACGGAACTGATCGATCCGGATGTCAGGATCGTGGCGGCGACGAACAAGAACCTCCCAGAGCTCATCGGGGAGGGGCTGTTCCGGGAAGACCTGTACTACAGGATCAACGTCGTGGAGATCGAGGTGCCGCCGCTGCGCAAGCGCAAAGACGACATCATGCCGTTGATCGACTACTACCTGGATTACTTCAACCGAGTCTACGACAGGAGCATCGAGGGAATATCTGCGGAGCTGAAACGCGTTCTGATGAACCACGACTGGCCGGGCAATGTCCGCGAGCTGCGCAACTTCGTCGAGCGCGGCGTGATTTTCAGCAGCACGCGCGTCCTTGGCACCGATTCGATCCCCCGGCAGTACAAGATCTACCTGGAAGAAGGTGTCGAGGATCTCGAGGACCTCAACAATCGCTACACAGGCCTTGCGCGTGGCATCATCACCGAGGCCCTGAAAAAGACCGGGGGCAACAAGTGCGAGGCGGCGCGAATGCTCAAGATCACCCGCAAGACGCTCTATAACCGAATGAAAAAGCTCAACATGGAATGACGGAGCGGAATTCCCAGTTTCTGCTGCAAATGAGGAGCATCTCCGTTCAGTACGGGGAACTGTGGGCCCTGCGAAACGTGGATTTTGACCTGTACCGCGGAGAGATCCATGCGTTAGTGGGGGAGCATCGGGCGGGCAAGTCCTCGCTGGTCAAGCTGCTCAGTGGGGCCGTGAGAAAGAGAGAGGGGGAAATCATTTTTCAGGGCCGCAGGCTCGAGGACGTCACGCCCAGTTTGGCCATCAAGAAGGGCATCGGCATCGTATATCAGAATCTCAGTGTCATACCCGCCCTGAATGCGGTGGAGAACATCTTCACGGGAAAGATGATCCGTACCTGGTACGGCTCTCTGCACCATTCCAGCATGATCGAGCGGACGATCGAGCTGTTCAAGAAGATTGACGTGGAGATCGATATCCACAGGCCCCTGTACAAGCTCCCCGTGGGACATCAGCACATGGTGGAGTTCGCCAGAGTCCTGATGCTGAACCCGGAGCTGATCATTCTGGACGAGCTGTCGAACAAGCTCACGCCGGAGGAGATGAAGAAGGTCTACCGCACCATCTTCGAGTACAGGAACAACGGAAAGAGCGTGATCTACATCACCCACAACATGGACGAGATTCTCCGTCTCGCGGATCGGGTGACGATCCTGAAAGATGGCTATCGAAGAGGAACCGAACAGGTGAAGGAGCTGGACAAGTTCCGGCTTTTTCAGCTCACCTATTCCTTCACGGTGGACAGGGAAAAACTCGAGTACAGGGAGAAGAAGCTCTTTCTCATTACCCGATACGTTGGCGGCATCCTACAAAACCTTCCGATCGGGGCGGTCGTTCTCGATTCCAGGAACCGTGTTCACTTGATCAACAGCAAGGCCCGGGAAATCCTCGACTATCAGGAAAGCGACGTCGTTCTGAAGCCCGCCGCCTCCTTATTGGACAAGTTGCGTCCGGAAGACTCTCGGCAGATCCTCGCGAAGATCGACCGGCGACAACGGCACAGCTTCGAGGAGCTGACGACCCGGCATGGGCTGAGCATTCGTTGCGTAATCTTCCCGTTCGAAGACGAGCGGGGAGTCACTGTCGGTACCGTGCTGCTGCTGCAGGATGTTTCCATCGATCGGGACATGGAGGACTACCTGATCCGCAGCGAAAAGATGGCTTCGATCGCGGAGGTCTCCGTGGGCGTCGCCCACGAAATCAACAATCCCCTGTTCATCATCCAGAACTACGTGGAGCTGCTCAAGAAGAAGAACCTCGAGGAAGACGCGCAGTTCAAGCTCTCGAAGATCGAAAACGAGCTGCGGCGGATCATGGAGATCGTGAGCAGCCTTCTGTCTTTCTCCAGGGTGAAAAACGCGCCCCTGAAGGACGTGAAGCTCTCGGCGCTCATCGAAGATGTGCTGTTGCTCCTTCACCACAACATCCTCGAAAAGAACATCCAGCTGCAGAAGCGATTCGCAGAGGCAGAGCTGGGCATCAGGGGAGATGAGAACCGGCTGAAGCAGATGCTCCTGAACCTGGTGATGAACAGCATCGAGGCCGTGCTGGATCGCGGAATCATTCGGTTGACCCTTTCCAGCAGTGAGCAGAAGGGCTTCGTGGAGATCGGCGTGCGCGACAACGGCTACGGCATTCCCGAAGATATCCAGGGCCGGATCTTCCAGCCGTTTTACAGTAGCAAGATCAACAAGAAGAACACCGGCCTTGGCTTGTCGATTTGTCAACAGATCGCCGAGGAGCACGGAGGCATTATCGACTTCGTCAGCCGACCCGGACAGTTCACCGAGTTCCTCGTCAGGCTGCCCCTGCGCGGGGCTTCGTGACGAGCGTACGTCATTCTCTTTGCCCCGGGCCGCGGGGGGCAGCGAGTGGGTGACGGTCCCCGAACGTCGCTCAGCTCACGGGGTAGGCGCCGCGTTCCCGAAAGGTCTCGAACATCGTCAGCAGGTTCTCCACGGGTATGCCGGCCTGGATGTTGTGCACGTTGTTGAACACGAACCCGCCGCCCTTCCCGAAGACCTGGATCGTATGAGCGACCTGTTCGCGCACCTGATCGGGAGTGCCGAAGGGCAGGGTGTGCTGGGCGTCGATCCCCCCGCCCCAGAACACGAGCTTGTCGCCGTAGTTGCCTTTTAACCGCTCTGGTTCCATCCTGGCCGCCGAGATCTGTACCGGGTTGAGGATGTCCATGCCGGCATCGGCGAAGTCGTCCAGAAGTCCATCCAGAGAACCGCAGCTGTGGAAGAAGGTCTTCCACGGCGTATTGGCGTGCACCCAGTCGTTCATCCGGCGGTGCAGCGGCTTGTACATCTCCCG
>JAFGFV010000574.1 GCA_016930895.1 Spirochaetales bacterium
CGCGGGCTCGGTAAGATGACCTGCCTGGCGGCCATGGGCGCCGGCCTCTCCGGTTTCGTGGAGTCGGCGAAGGCGGCGGGGGAGAACCTCGTGATCGACGGCTGCCCCGTGGCCTGCGGGCAGAAGGTCTTCGAGAGCCTCGGCATCCCCTTCCGGCACTTCGTCACCACGGACTACGGGGTGGAGAAGGGCAAAACCGAGATCAACGCCCGGCTGATCGACATGACGGCCGATTCGCTCGCCAGGGAGGTAGCCCATGGCTGTGACTGCGCAACAGGCTAAGCCTCGCTCGAAACCATTCGCCTTCCTCCAGAACAAGCAGAACCGGGTCCTGCTGATTCTCGCTGGGATATTCCTGTTTGCCTACTTCGTGCCCTTCTCCTCAGAGAGGGTTTCGGGGGCGGTGCAGGAGTCCTTCCTGATGCTCGCCGAGTACGCCCGGCAGCACGTGCTGCTGTGCCTGGTGCCGGCCTTCTTCATCGCCGGAGCGATCACGGTGTTCCTCAACCAGCAGGCCGTAATCCGCTATCTCGGGCCCCAGGCGAAGAAGATCGTGGCCTACGGCGTGGCCTCGGTGTCCGGGACCATCCTGGCGGTGTGCTCCTGCACCGTGCTGCCCCTGTTCAAAGGTATCTACAGGAAGGGTGCCGGGATCGGACCCGCGGTTTCCTTCCTCTACTCTGGCCCGGCCATCAATGTCCTGGCCATCGTGCTGACGGCCAAGGTGTTGGGGTTCCAGCTCGGGGTGGCCCGGGCCGTTGGAGCCGTGGCCTTCGCCTTCGTGATCGGGCTGATGATGCACCTGTTCTTCCGCAAGGAGGATGAGGCCCGGGCCACGGACGCGGCCATGTTCTCCGGCCCCGTGGAGGAAGAAGGGCGCACCCTGGGTCAGACCGCCCTGTACATGGCCAGCATGATCGGCATCCTGGTGTTCGTGAACTGGGCGCCCTCCCGGGGATCCCTGGCGGTCTGGGATTTCATCTACCGCTGGAAATACGCCATCACCGGCGGCTTCGGCCTGGTGCTGGTGTATTCCCTGATCCGCTGGTTCCGGAAAGACGAGTTGGCCTACTGGGTCACCTCCACCCGGGATTTCGCCGTCCAGATCCTGCCGCTGTTGTTCGGCGGCGTGCTCGTGGCGGGATTCCTGCTGGGCCGGCCCGGGCACATGGCCCTGATCCCGGAACGCTGGATCGCCTCCCTGGTGGGCGGGAACTCGGTCGGCGCCAACCTGATCGCCTCGGTGGCCGGGGCCCTGATGTACTTCGCCACCCTGACCGAAGTGCCGATCATGCAGGGCCTGCTCGGGGCAGGGATGGGTCAGGGGCCGGCCCTGGCCCTGCTGCTGGCCGGCCCGTCTTTGTCGCTTCCCTCGATCCTGGTGATCGCCGGAGAGCTGGGCTGGAAGAAGACCGGGACCTACATCGCCCTGGTGGTGGTGCTCTCGACCATCGCGGGGCTGGTCTACGGGGCGGTGATCGTGTAGCCGGGAACGGAGGACGCGCGCAAGGGGGCCCACAGACCGATGAGCGGGATTCGGGACGGAGACTGTCTGTGCAACCGGCCGGCGGGGGTCAGTTTTCTCCAGGTGCTGGGCCAGCGCGTCGGGGTCGCCGGGGCGGAGGAGCTGTTCAGGCGCTGGGAGCAGGCGGGCCGGGAGCCAGCCGAGCTGACCGCCGAAGAGGTCCTGGCCGGCCTGCGGGAGCGCAACTACGTCAGCGCCGCCGTGGAAGGCGGGTACGTAGAGGCGGCTCGGTGCGAGTATGCCCGCTGGCGCACGCGTGCCGGCCGACCGGCAGGAACGGGCGGCGATGCTCAAGGTTGACCCGCACCCGGACTACCCGCCGGAGGAGGGCCGCTACCTGCGGGGCAACGATCGCTCCCCCGTTGTGGTCGTGGTGGTGCTCAACCACGCCGAGGATGCGATCCCCCGAGAGATCGAAGAGATGGTCCGGGTAGGTCTGGAGGCCGGGGCCGCCCTGTCGGGGACCGTCCAGACCGAGAACGTGGGCTTCGAGAAGATCATCTGCAACGTGATCGCCAACCCCAACATCCGCTGGGCGGTGCTGACCGGACCTGAGTCCGAAGGGCACCTGACCGGCGAGGCCTTCAAGGCCCTGCTGGCCAACGGGGTGGACGAGAAGAAGCGCATCATCGGCACCGATGCGCCGCATCCCCTGCTGTTCAACCTGCCCATGGAGTTCATCGAGCGCTTTCGCGCCCAGGTGACCCTGATCGACCTGCAGTTCAAGGGCGCCCCGGAGTCGATCCGCCGGGCCGCGTGGTCCTGCTACCAGGAGGAGCCGGTGGACTTCGAGGGGCAGAGCGTCTACGATGTCGGCGCGTATCCCGAGCCGCCTCTGTCGGGCAAGATCACCGGGCGGGTCATGGAGCCCTGGAAGCAGCCCCAGAGCGAGCAGGAGCAGCAGGCGGTGCAGAAGATGTGGGACTGGGTCGAGCGGGTCAAGAGGAAGCAGCAGGAGGGTAAGGGAGAATCGTGATGCGCCGAGCTGTCGCGGCCGCTGCAGTGCTTGTCGTTCTCCTGGGGGCGCTTCTGGGGTTGGCCGCCTGCGGGGGGCCGGTGGAGCCGACCCTGGATCCGGTGGAGTGGGACTTCGGCACAGTTCCCGCCACCGAGGTACTGGAGCGGGAGACCACGATCGGGAACCCCGGCCGCCGGGCCGTCGAGGTGGCCTTGGTCAGCACCTGCGAGTGCCTGACCGTCGAGCCGGC
>JAFGFV010000575.1 GCA_016930895.1 Spirochaetales bacterium
CCGGGCCGGAAGCGGTAGCCCTTGTGCGCCAGGACCTTGCCGGGGGACGGGCTCATGGCCAGGGCCGGGGCCAGGCCCTGGAAGCTGCCCCCCAACAGGGAAACCACTCCGCCCCCCTCCTCCAGGAAGCTCTCCAGCACCCCGGGGGCCAGGCCGGCATCCTCCCGCAACAGCAGGGCCGCCGCCGTGAACGGTCGCAGGTCCCCGGGCACCAGCCCGGGGAGCTCCTCCCGCGGGATCACCTGGTAGGGCAGCTTGACCCGCTGGAGGAGCTCCTCCACGTACGGCAGGGCCCTGGCCGCGGCGCCGTTTCCCGGGTCTGCGAGCACGGCCACCCGCTCTCGAGCAGGCGGCGGGAACAGGGCCTCCCGCAGGAACCCCGGCAGGTCGAGGAGCATCACGACCTTCCCGTTCTCCACCCGGTAGATGTACCGCGACAGGGCGAAGCCTCCCCTGGAGTTCGACACGATGACCGGGCTCTCGGCATAGCTTCGGTCGCTGCGGCGCAGGGACAGGTACACCCGCAGGTCCCGATCGTACTGGAGGAAACGGTAGAAGAAGCGCGCGGCCTGGAGGCTCTGGGGCCCGCCGCTTTCGACCATGGCGGGGTCCTTGCGGGCAAAGCTCAGGACCGAGGCGTCCTGGGTCCAGTCCCCGAAGTACAGGATCCCGAGGCGGGACAGCACCAGGTTGAGCCGGCTCACCGCCACGTACTCTCCGCTCCCGCGCTTCTGATACGCCCCGAAGTTGTCGAAGACCAGGAGCTTGAGGCCCCGGTCCAGGCTCTCCTCCAGGAAGCGCAGGTAGCCCTCCGGATCGGCCATGGACGGACCTCGGAACCAGCTGACCAGGGCGCGCACGTCCTCGAGGACCTCCTTGCCGGGCAGGCCCCGGTCCACGTCCCAGTAGCGCACGCCCAGGCCCATGGCCCCCAAGGGCTGGGACAGGTAGAAGAACGCCTCGTTCTCCCGCTCGCTCTGCCCCTCGCTGGACTTGTACAGGGCGAGCACGGTCTTGCCGTAGGCCGCCGGCTCCGGTGCGGCGGCGACCGACCGCCCGGCGGCCAGCAGCACGAGCATGGCGACGAGCGCGACGGCGTGAGCACTCCGTGGTTTCATCGGCGCAGCTCTCCTCTCGCCAGCCTCTAGGGAGCCAGCAGCCGGGGCAGGGAGGTGGAGAATCCGAGGGTCACGTACAGGGACCAGTAGTCCCACCCGGCGCCGGGGCCGCTGCCCCTCTGGTACTCATAGGTGCTGCTGAAGGAGCCCCGCAGGTAGTAGTGCGCCTCCCCGCGACTGAAGCCCAGCTCGCCCTGCCCCTCGACCTGCACCTTGCGCCCCGGGTTGTCCGTCAGCAGCCCCTCCTGGTACGCCCCGGCGGAGGCCCGCAGGGCGATGTTGGCGGCGCTGCTCTCACCGACCCCGAACCAGGTCGAGGCGCTCAACCCGCCGGTGGCCAGCAGCACCCCGCGGGGGGCGTAGTAGTCGACCGGCACCTCGCGGGTGGAGCCCTCGAACACGAAATTGCCCACCAGCGACAGGTCCACCGTGGGCTCCTGGAGGCGCAGCAGCCCCACAGTCAGCTCCTCCGCCACGGAGTACAGCAGGTTGCCGCTTCCGGCGGCCTCGGGGACCGCCTCGAGGGAGGCGTAGGTCCGCGCGGAGCTGTGCCGGAAGGGGTAGACCGGGATGAACCCCAGCGAGGCGCTCAGGTCCAGCTGCCCGAAGTGGCTGAACAGGCGCGGCAAGCCGAGGCCGGGAGCCAGGGTATCCTCCTGGCGCCGCCAGCGGTAGCCGCCGACCAGGTACAGGTAGCGCCCCAGCGAGGCGGCCAGGTCCAGCCCCGCCAGCGGCTCGACCGAGGCCGCCGGCCAGACACCGGTGCCCCCCGCCAGGTCCGTGACGACCTGCCCCCCCGCCACGGGGGCCAGCTCGAGGCGCCCCCCGGCCAGGGAGAAGGGCAGACTGAGGGCGGCGGTCTGCACGAAGTAGCTGGCCGGGCTCCTCGGGCCGCCGAAGCTGCGCCGCTGGTCCCCTTCGTACGAAAGCCGGACCCCCACCCGGCTGTTCAGCGGATGGGAAAACGAGGCCTCTGCGTGGTTGTTGAGCTCCGAGGTGTCCATCAGCGTCCAGGCCGCGAACTCGAGGCTGTCGGCGTGCTCCCGGGCCAGGCGGTTGTACTGGGCCGTGACGTCCTCATAGGCCGGGTCCGTGAAGTACACCTTCTGGTAGTTGCGCATGGCCTGGCTCCAGTCGCCCTTCCACTCGTACACCTTGCCCAGGCGGTACACGGCATCGATGTTCCACGGGTCCACGGACAGGACCTGCCGGAACTGCCGGATGGCGGCCTGGTAGTCCTCCTCCCGGAGGTAGTACCCCCCGAGCTCGTTGCGGATCAGGTAGGTGTTCTCCTCGAAGCGGTACATGGCCCGGAGCATGCGCTGCCCGTAGATCCCCTCGAGGGTCCGCCGGTCGGCCTGCAGGCGCCCCGCCGCTTCGTCCACGGCGGCGGCGAGCTCCTCGAGCCGCTCCAGCGCTCCCTCCACCCGCGCCTGGGGGTCCCCTCCCACGGGTCGCGGCCCAGCCGCATCCCCCGGAGCCTCCTCGGCAGACAGGCCGGGGGACAGGCCCGCGAGCGCCTGGACATCCTGCCCCAGCTCCACGAGCCCGTCCCAGTGCTCGGGGCGGTGATCGGCGCTCGGCCCGGCGGCCCGCCCGTCGGCAATCGCCAGGGCCTCCTCGACCCGGCCCTGCCACAGGAGGCTCTGCAAGAGGGCGACCCCGAACTCCGCCGGCACCGCCTCCTCCTGCCCGGCGCCCCGGAACAGGGCTTCCGCCTCCCCGAGCCTGCCCTCGCTCAGGGCGATGCGCCCCAGCACGTACCGGGCCAGCACGCTGTCCAGGGCGGCGAACTCGCCGAGAAAGTCCCTGCGCTCCCACTGCCAGCGAATCGGCTCCACGACCCGGGCGAAACTCTCGGAGATCTCCGCTTCCGCCGCCTCGATGGCGGGCAGGAGCTCATGGTCCCGCTCGCGGGAGGCCAGGAGCCTGCCGGCAAGCTCCACCAGGGCCTCGGCCCGGTCCAGGGCCAGCCCGAACGCGGCTTGCTCGCGCTGCAGGCGGAGCGCCGGGTCTTCCCCCTTGAAGCCCGGGGGCTCCTCGCCCCGCTCCCGGGCGGCCGCCACCCTGTCCAGGTAGGCCTGGTTGGCATCCTGCGCAGCGCTAAAGGCGGCCAGGGCCGCTTCCAGCCGGGTACGGACGGCCTTGAGACCCGCCGGGACCGCCTCCAGGAACCCCCGGTACACGGCGGCCCTGTCCAGGAGGACCAGGAGCTGCAGAGACTCCTCGTCCATCCCGGTCACCTCCCGGAAGGCATGGTTGGCCAGGAGCTTGCGGTACTCTTCGATGGCCCGCCGCCGCTGTCCGTTCCAGAAATAGGTCTGGGCGAGCAGCTCCCGCAGGGCCAGGTTCTCCGGATCCAGGCGCATCTGCCTCTCGTAGCCGGCGATGACCTCGTCCCGCAGGGCCTGCTTCGTTCGGAAGATCTCCAGGTAGCTCTGCAGCCGCTCCGACGGCTGGAAGCTCTGCACCACGGCCTGCCGGATCTCCGCGGCCCCGGCTTCGTCGTTCTGCTCCACGTAGATCTGTTCGAGGAGCAGGTAGGGCTCCAAGCGCTCGGGATACTCCCGCAAGGCCGTCCGGAGCACCGGGATGCCCCGCTCGGGGTACCCGTTGACCGCGTACACCCGGGCCAGCTCGAGGCCCAGGCGGTAGTCCTTCTCGGCCAGGCCCTGGGCCCGCCGGAACTGCTCCTCGGCCTCCTCCGGGCGCCCGGACCACAGGAAGGTCAACCCCAGGTTCACGGTCAGGCCCAGGTCCCCCGGAAATCGCTCCAGGGCGCTGCGGAAGAAGGCCATCGAGTCGTCGTACTGGCCTATCCAGGCGGCCACCTTGCCCGCCTCGAGCCAGAGCTCCGGCCTGTCCGGCTCCAGCAGGAGGAGCTCCCGGTAGCTCTTGAGGCCCTCGGTCACGTCCCCCTTCCAGATCTGGACCTTGCCCAACAGGAGCCTGACCCGCGGGTCCTCGGGAGCGATGAGCTCGGCCCGCTTGAGGTAGCGCAGGGCGTTCAGGTAATCGCCCAGCAGGGCGTAGATCTCGACGATCTGCAGGTAGGCTTCCACCGAGCCGGGGTTGTCGCGAATGGAGATCTCGTAGTCCTCCAGGGAGCGGAAGGGAAAGTCGATGCTCCGGTCCGCGAGACTGCCCGGGAAGGCCTCCGGGAGCGGCCCCTCCGCGACGGTCTGGACCCGGTCGCCCCGCAGCAGGAAGAAGGCGTCCAGGTAGAAATAGTAGCGGTTGTCGTGGCGCCGGCCCTGGGAGACGAGAAGCTCCAGGGTGTGTGCGCCCGCCTCGAGGGTGAGCTCGCCGACGCGGTTCCAGTAGTACGCCGGGGCATACTGCTCCACCACCGCGACGTCCTCGCGGTAGACCGTCCGCTCCTCCCCGCCGTCCAGGCGGTAGGAGAAGGGGGAGCTGTAGGAGGGGAACAGCTCGTCCTCGGGACCCGGCGGGGTGCCGCCGTACCACAGCTCGTAGGTGCCCGCCTGCTCCACGTAGAAGACGTACACGGCGGAGAAGGCGCGCCCTCCCTGCTGGCCGGTGTTCCGGGAGAGCTGCAGGGTGCGATCGCCCGAGCAGCCGAAGTTCAGGGTGGGCTCGGGGGCGAAGCTGGTCGACACGGCCTCCTCTCCCTCCACGAACACCAGCCCCGGGTTCTCCTCCGGGAATACCGGTGCGAGGCCGGTCCCTTCCTGGGCGACGACGGAACCGATCCCCAGGCAGAAGATCAGGATTGCAGGCAGCGCAGCGCGCCGCGTCAGCCGTGGCCGTATCATGGAGCCTCCTTGGGGTTGCCCTTCAAGTCCAGCTGTGCTGTTGAGCTTCGGGTCTAGCTATACTATAGTACGTCGACGCCTGGTTCACAGGACCCATGAACACTGAAAGACCTACTAGACGTATCGGCGAGCTCCTGCTTTTCTCCACAGCCATCGGCGCCGTCAACGTCTTCTTCCGGGACAACCCGGGTTTCTTTCGGGGAAGCTTCAATCCCTACCTGCTCCTTGCCCTGATCAGCGCGGTCTATTACGGCAAGTACTACGGGTTGGCGAGCCTCCTGATCTCCGCCGCGGTCATAGCCTTCCCGCTCCCGGCGGTCCTGCAGCTGTTCGATCCGGGCACCTGGGGGCCGGCCTACTGGC
>JAFGFV010000576.1 GCA_016930895.1 Spirochaetales bacterium
CTCGACCTGGGCGAGCTGCCACTTCCTGGCGGTGGGAAAGCCCGCCCCGCCCCGGCCGCGCAGGCCGGAGGCGGCCACGGTCGCCACCACCTGTTCGGGGGTCACGGACAGGGCCTTCTCCAGTCCGACCAAGCCGCCGTGCTCCCGGTATTCGCTCAGGGATTCCGGGTTCACCACCCCGCAGTTGCGCAGAACGAACTTGACCTGCTTCCTGAAGAAGGGATGCTCGTCCAGGAAGGGCACTCCGGGCAGGGGCTGCCGGCCATTGCGCAGCTGCCCGAGCAGGCCGTCCAGGCGGTGATTGTTCCGCAGGAGGACTTCGTCCAGGATGAAGCCGGTATCCTCCGGTTTGACGTTCCCGAAGGACACCCGCTGCCCGCCGGCGGTGACCACGTCCAGGATCGGCTCCGCCGGGCAGTACCCCACGCAGCCGGTGGGATTGATCTCCAGGCCCACGCCGTGCGCCGCAGCCCAGTCCGCGGCGGCCTGACGGACCCGAGCGGCCCCGGAGGCCAGGCCGCAGGTGCCCATCCCGATGTAGAGCTTATGCATTGGAGCCCTCCCCGCCGTCACCCTTGAGCTCCGCGAGGATCTTCAGCAGGGCCTTCTTGTCCAGCCGTCCGTAGAACTCGCCGTTGACGGTCATCACGGGGGCGAGCGAGCACGCCCCGAGGCAGGCCACCGTCTCGAGGGAGAACGCCCGGTCCCGGGTGGTTTCCCCGGCCTCGATCCCCAGCTCCTGCTGGAGCACCTCCAGGAGGTTCAGCGAGCCTTTCACGTGGCAGGCCGTGCCCCTGCAGATCTGGATCTGACAGCGCCCAGGCGCGTTCAGCCTGAACTGGTTGTAGAAGGTTGCGACCCCGAAAATCTTCGACTCGGCCAGGCCCAGGTAGTCCGCAATGGCGTAGATGCTGTCCCGGGAGACGTAGCCTTCCGCCTCCTGGACCGCCTGCAGGATCGGGATCAGGGATTCCCGGGCAGCCGGATGCCTGCCAAGGATCTCTTGGTAGCGTGCCGGCGCTGCAGCCGTTCCGGCGCTTGCGCTGTTCATGACACAGCCTCCTGGAGCGAACCCGAAATATGGTTCCGAAAAGTATACCGTGAACTGTTTCGCGATTGGAATATATCGAATCGTGAAATTTGTGTCAATAGCTTGGGACCGTAAGAAACGGGAATTTCGGAGGTTGATCTGGGGTCAGAGCCGGGAAGCCACCAGGCGCGCGGGCCGGCGGGCCGGGCCCGGAGCCTGGGCCGCGGGCTGGGCCTGGGCCGCGGGCTGGGCCGGAGCGGAGCCCTCCAACCGGTAGAAGCGACAGGCCTCGCTGCACGGGACCTCTTCGGGAAAATGGGTGACGATCACGACGGGCACCCGATGCAGTGCCAGCAGGTCCGTGAACTTGCCCCACAGAAGACGCCGGGCCTCCGCATCGAGGCCGGTGAACGGTTCGTCCAGCAAAACTGCCTCCGGGAAGCGCGCAAAGCAGCGGGCAAAGGCCAGGCGCTTCTTCATCCCCCCGGACAGCTCCCCGGGCAGGCCCTCCTCCGTCCCCTGCAGCCCCACCTCGTGAAGAAGGTAGCCGGCGAATGCCAGGGCTTTCGCCCGCGGGGTCCCCGAGTAGATCAGCGGCAGGGCCACGTTCCAGGCGTTGCTGCGCCAGGGCAGCAGGCGGTCTTCCTGGAACACCAGGCCCAGCCGGCCGGGGCGTTGGACCCTTCCCGTCGAGGGTTCCAGCAGGGAAGCGATCAGGTGCACGAGCGTGGTCTTGCCCGCCCCTGAGTCCCCGGAAACCACCGCGATTTCCTCGGAGGTCACCCGCAGGTCGACCCCCTCCAGGATCGGTTCCCCCCCGGGAAAGGCGAACCCCACCCCCTCCAGGCAGATCTCGGCCGCCGTCGCCCCCGTGACGAAGGATCGCCTCAACTCCCCCGCCTGGTCAGGAGCCGCCGCCCGGTCGAGCTCCATGGCCGTCCTGGCCCGCCCGGCGCGCTGCCGTACACCCGCCCGGTGGCTTGCCTTCTCCAGCTCGGCCAGCAGCTGGTTGGCCAGGACGATCAGCCCCACCAGCAGCAGCGCCCAGGCGAACAGGCGGCGCGCCTGCAGGGTCTGGTAGGCGCTCTGGATCTGGAAGCCGACGCCGTCGTTGGCCCCGAAGTACTCGGCGATCACCGAAGCCTTGATGCCAAGCACGACGCCCAGACGCAGGGTCGCCGCCAGGAACGGCTTGAGGTGGGGGATGATCAGCTCCCGCAGCCTGGCCCGGAAGCCCGGGGCGAACACGTTCAGCATTTCCTGAAGCGGCCGGGGTACCGCCTTCATGCCTTCGGCCAGATTGGTGGCCACCAGAGGAAAGCAGATCAGGGCGATCACCAGGATCGGGGACAGGTGGCCCATGCCCAGCAGCAGGATCAGGGGAATGGCCCACAGGAGGGGCGGGATCCCCTGGAGGAACATCACCGCCGGACGGAACAGGGCTTCGAGTCCTGGCCGCAGCCCCGACAGCACCCCGATCGCCGCTCCAGCCCCCAGGGCCACCAGGAACCCAATCAGCACGCGGTAGAAGGTGATGGCCACCTGCAGCCAGGTGAACCCGCGCCCGAGCAGGACCATCGTGTCGACCAGGGTCCGGGAGGGCAGAGGGATGATGAAGGAACCGGCCAAGAGGCTGGCGCCGGCCCAGATCCCCAGCAGCAGAACCACCCCGGCAAAGTACAGGAACAGGCGCCGCTTCGCGTCGGATCCCGGCTGCTTCGTCACGGGCGGAAGAAGAACTCACCGCCCAGCGGTGGGCGCTCTTCGGATAGAAAGCCACGCAGGAGCTCGTAGTATTCCTCGACCCGGCGGCGGTTCTCCCGAAGCTCGGGAACCTCGAACAGGGTGTACGGGATCGAGCGGGCCACGATCCCGGGAGGCATTCCCAGGGTTTCCGCATACCGGGCCGCAACCGCAGGCCCTCGTTCACTCACCGTCCGGGTGCCCCGGCGCCACTCCTTCACCAGACTCAGGAGCAGCTCCCGCCGCGCCTGGGCGGTCTCCCGCGTGACGAACAGGCTGACCTGGGGGGAACGGGGATCCCCGGTAACGGCGGCCCAGGCTTCCTGGAGGTCCACCAGGCGTCGGAGCCCACGGCCCTCCACCAGGTTCGTGGCCAGCGGCTCCGGCAAGGGGGCCGCGTCGATCCGGCTGTTCAGCAGGAGGGGAACCGTCTGGCCAAAGGGCGCGTACAGGATCTCCAGGTCCCGGTCCGGGTCGAGCCCGGCCTCGGTCAGCAGGTATCGGGTCTGGAAGTCCAGAGGAGCCCCGGGGAAGGGCAGCGCGATGCGCCTGCCCGCCAGATCCCCAAAGCCCCGGATCTCCGGGGCCTCGGGCGAGCCGATCAGGTAGGACACGCCCCAAACCCCGGTGTTCACCATGACCAGGGGGCCGCCCCCCAGGTAGTTCTCCCACCCCTGGCTCGTTCCCGTCAGAAGGGCCTCCGCGTCCCCCCGGATCAGGGCGGTCAGCGCCTGGGCGTGATTGATGAAGATCTCCACGCGCAAGTCCACCCCCGGGAGCGGGTCTTCGTCCCCGAGAAGCAGCAGCGGCAGGCTCGCGGTGGACTGGGGCACCAGGATCGTGAACTCTTCGGTGCCGCTCCCCTGCGCCCCCAGGGGCGGTCCCTGTGCCAGCGTCAGCATCACGATCAGTGTGCACACCCCGGCGGCGGTGATACGGCGTGGCTGCATGCCCGCTCCTCCTGCGTTCAACTATAGCCAATCCGAGAAGTCCGGACAAATGCCCCGTCGCGTCAGTGACGGATGGCCTGCCCCCGGCCGACGATCAACAGAGCCGACACGCTCAGCAGCACCAGGGCGAGGAACCCTGCAATCACCCAGACGACGCTCTCGATGCCGTAGCGGGCCTCGACCAGGCCGGCCAGCTTGACCGCGAAGGAGCCCGCC
>JAFGFV010000577.1 GCA_016930895.1 Spirochaetales bacterium
CCGGGTCCCGGATTGCCCGAGCAGCCTCCGTCGGTATAGATCCTCGTGCTCATCCTCACCTCGCCTCCGGAGTCTCCGGGGGGTCATCCTGCCCTGCGGGCAGGAGCACCTCCGCCCGGGTCCCGCCGCGCCCGCGGGACTCCAGTCGGAGCGAGCCTCCGTTCCTTTCGACGATAAGCCGGCAGAGATACAGCCCCAACCCGTCGTGACCGCGTTTGGTGGAAAAGAAGGGCTCGAAGGCCCTGCCGAGAGTCCGGGAGTCTATCCCCGTGCCGGAGTCCTCGACCACGATGGCCACGCCGTCCTTCCGCGCCTCCACCTTCAGTGCGATCCCGATCTCCGGCGGCGTCAGGGACTCGACGGCGTTCTGCGCGATGTGGACCAGAACCTGCAGGATCTCCTCAGGATGGCAGAGCACGCTGGCGCGGACGGGAACGGGCGTTTCCACCTCCAGCTCCGGGAATCGCCTGCGGATCTCCGTCCGCACCGCGGCCAGGAAGTGGGCCGCGTTGACCCGAGCGGGAGCGGGTGCATGAGGACCGATCATTTGCGTGAGCTTGCGCAGGAACTCCCGTATCTCCGCCGCATCTTCGAGCGACTGCGTCAGGAGCCGTTCCAGCGCAGCCAGCTCTTCGGGGTCGTCCCGGCCTTCGGGGTTCACGGGGCCTCCCGGGTCTGCCAACTCTTCCGGGCTTCCCCACCCGCCACCGCCTGACACCCGGTCTCCCGGCGAGAGCGGTCCCAGGTGCCTGCGAGCCTGGCCAACCGCCGCAACGATCCTCGCTGCCGGGGCCTCGATCCTCGAGGCGATCCCCCGGAGCATCCCGCGGATCTCCGGAAAGGCACGCTCGCGGAACGACCGCCGGCTCTCGCGGGATAGCTGTTCCAACGCAAGCTCCAGCTCCCGGTTGCGGGCCTCGAGCCTCACGGAATACGGGACTCCACGCTCGCGGTGACGGCGAAAGAACAGCCGATCCACGAGAGCCGAAAGCCCGTAACGCACCGGCACCAGAACCAGGAACAGAAGCGTGGTGACCAGGAAGGCCGCCATCCGGTCCGGGATTCCGTAATTGGATACGAACAGCCGCTCCGCCGGTTCGTACAGGACGGTGAACAACCCGAGGAGCAGCAGCACGAGCACGGCATACACGGCATAGCGGCCCAGGAAGAACCTGAGGTTGAACACCCGCCGCCGCAGGAGCCCCACGAGAAAGAACAACGGTACGAAGGCCAGAAACAGATTCGCGAAGCTGCCCATGCTGATCCGCAGGCCCGGCGGCTCCCCCAGGATGAGGGGAAGCTGGTCCAGGAAGAAATAGGGCGGGATGGCAATCAGGAAACCCGCCAGGATCCACTCGATCTGGCGTTTCTCCTGACCGCTGGCCAACCGGAGATACGCACCGATCAGGAGCATCGCGTACAGACCGAAGGCAATCCCGTCGGACACGTTGCCCAGCTGGCCGAGGAACCGGTAACGCGACAGCCAGAGGTCGGCCCCGGTGGAGGCCCAGCGGGCAAAGTAGTGCAGGCGCGCGACGGTAAACAGCAGGTAGGCGCCCAGGATGACCGCGATCAGGATCAGCCGCAGCGCCCGGCTGCCCCTGGGCCTGGGAAAATACAGCGCAAAGAAGACCATGAGCCACGCGGTCAGCTTGCCGAAGTGGACCAGGAGATTCGCCAGGCGGTTTTCGTAGTAGAAGGGCTTGACCGCCGTGAACACCAGGTAGAACAGGGCAGCCAGGGCGATCAGAACGGAAGCCGTGTCTTCGCTCCGGTGAATGACCAGGTAGAACGCAGTAAAGGCGAGGGCGGCGCAGAAGACCAGGGAGAACAGCCAGTCGGGCCGCGTCAAGGTGAACACCGGCTGGATGCTCAACTCGAGCCGCTGCGACCCGTTGCGCAACACCTCCACCACCACGGGCCCGAAATCCCGGACCGCGGCGTCGGCCTCCACGAGGTCCCGGACCGTGCGGACCCGCACTCCGTCGACCGCCAGGATCTGGTCCTGGTTGGGGCGCAGGCCCGCCGCCACGGCGGGAGAAAACGGGGTCTTGGGCGCAAACAGAAGTCTCCCGTCACGGGCCACCGCTTCGGGGAAGTTCACCACAAGCCCGGTGTTGGGCTTGGCCAGGTAACGGACGAAATAGACCCCCGCCACTGCCGACAGCAGGAGGCAGGCGGCAAGCAGGACCACGAACCGCCACCGAAGACGGGGCAGGCGGACCCACCTGGACGCCATCCCGCCGCTCCTCATCCCCCGTGGACGGGTAGGCGCATCTTCAGGATCTTTCGGCCCTCGAACGTCCCGGCATCGCTAAAAAAATCCTGCAGCACCGGAGGACCGTGCTTGACGACCTCCTGGGTCACGCACACCTCCCCGGGGGACGCGTACTGCTGTCCCAGATGGAACACGGAGTTCAGGCTGTCCGAAACGGTCCGACCCGTGTTGGCTTCGTCATACACCAGGTTCCCCAGATGCATGGCAACCCGGAAGGAGAGGAAATTGGGGAAATGAGAGCTCTCGATGTCATAGAAGTGCCTAAAGAGCATGAGCCGGAACAGGCAGGTCACGGCATGGCTGCCGTCGCGGCTGAAGGGGAACAGCACGATCCCGCCGAAGCGGAACCAGGTCCACAACCTGCCCTGGTAGGGCCTCACGAAGCCCTCCAGGTAGGTGCGGAACGAGGCCAGCGCGACAGACAGGTTGTCCGCCCCGTACTTCTTCTCCATCAGCTCCTTGCCGTCCAGCTCGATGAACATCAGATAGAAGCTGTACTCCCCGCCCGCGCGGATCTCCGACCAGTCCGCAGGCGATTCGCACCCGGCCGCGACCCTGCCGCCCGCGGCCTGCCCGCCCGCGGGCCGGCCGGCATCCGCGCTGAGCGCCCCCAGACCGGCCCGCTCGGCGTAGGCCTGGACCCTGCGGAGCCGCTCCGCCGTGATTCCCTCGCGCAAAGCCGCCTTGCCCACGTAGTCCACGGCCCCCTCGTGAAAGGCCTTGGCGGCATCCTCCATCGCTCCCGCAGGATCCACCAGGGCCCAGGCCAGGTTCCCGTAGCGGCTGAGCAAGCGCTGATGCTCCCGGAGCCTCCCGGCCGTCAGGCCGGAAACATCCAGATAACACAGCGCGGGGCCGTGGACGGAGCGGACAGCGTCGCGGAAATCCCTCCAAGGCAGGATCCGCACGCCGCTCACGAGCCTGCTGCGCCGGCTGAGCTTGAAGCTTGAGACGGTCTTCGGGCTGTCGCTGACGATCAGGATTTCCACCGTCTCATTCCCAACTCAATCGGTAGCGGTGCAGGGACTGGTGCCTGGAGATGCGCACGGGGCGAAAGAACTGCTCGAGCTTGTTGCCCAGGTCCGAGTAGACCCGCGAAGAGATCACGAGGGTGTCAGGTTCCGCGTGCTGGCTCTCCATCGCCTCCAGCCGCCGAAGCGTGTCGCTGCGCAGGTCATCGTAGCGACCGCAAAAATGGCACGGCCCTGCGTGGACCGCCGCCCTGACCCGCAGCGGTTCGGGAAGGGGGGGCGTCAAGAGGTTGTAGACGAAGAGCTCCAGCAGGAGCTCCATGCCCGCCAGAGCCGCCTGCGCGTTCTTGTTGCCCAGGTAGAACGCGGCCACCCCCCCGTCGCCTTCCCAGCTCCAGACCCGGCCTTCCCGTTTGCCCACGACGGCCGAGAACAGCCCGCGCACGTCGGCATAGGCCTTCTGGACTTGAGCTTTGGAATACTTGCGCACCATCTGGGAGTTGCCGACGATGTCGACGGCCAGGAAGCTCAGGTCGTAGGTCGTCCCTTCGCGCAGAACTCCCCACCCCTTGGTCTTGCGGCTGCTCTCCCCCTCCATGAAGAGCCCGTACTCTTCCTTGAACACGAGGCCCAGGCCCTCCAGCTCCTTGATGATCTGGGGCAGGAGGCGGATGGAGAGGCTGCGCCCCATCAGGCCGTTTCGGTCGACCTCGATCAGCAGCTCGGTGAATCGCCGAAGGTAGCCTTCCTTTACCACGTCCAGGGTGATCTGCCGGGCCCCGTCGATCTGGGGGATCGGGATGTTCGGAGGGAATCCCGAGCGCTCGTACAGGTCGTAGCCCGGGATCACTCGGGCCGCCAGCTTCTCCATGAGGCGGACCTCCATGGACTCGGCAAGCGCACGGGTCAGGTAGCTCTGCAAACGGACGCTGACCCTCACGGCTCCAACTCCGGGATGTCCAGCTGCGGTGGCAGCTTGACGGGCCTCCCCTCCTGGTTGACGCAGGCCCACGTCACTTCCGCCTCCGCCACGAGGTGCTCGCCGCGGTAGAGTTTTTGGCTGAACACGACCTTGATCTTGTGCTTGGCCAGCGGCGCTGTCACGATGCGCAGGGTGTCGTCCCACATGACGGGCGTCTTGTACTCGATGGCGATCCTGACGACCACCAGGCCGTACCCGCTGGCCCGTAGAGCGCTGTAGCTGATACCCGCGGCCTTCATGAACTCGAGGCGCGCGAACTCCAGGTAGTTCAGATATGTGGCGTTATTGACGTGACCGTAGCTGTCGCACTCGTACGAGCGCGCTCTCAGGGTGCATTCGTGCTGCATGGCCGGGGCAAATTGTACGGACTCCGCCGACCGTGGTCAAGGACAGCGGGCTCCACAGGACGAGCGCAGGTTAGGCGCGCAGCGTCTCGAATCCTTGACACGATGGGGAGCGGTTGGTATAGTGCACGAAATCCTACGTGTTCGAATGGCGGCGTAGCTCAGTTGGTAGAGCAAGCGGCTCATATCCGCTGGGTCAGGGGTTCAAATCCCTTCGCCGCTATTTTTTTTCACCAGCGTCAACATCAGGTCACAGACATTCGTATTGGTCGCGCCGGTCTTGAGCAGCCCGCCGACGAACTCGAAGAAGTGGTAGGCGTCATTGCGGCGCAGGTAGCTCTCCGAGGCCAAGCCGCAGCCGCGGGCCCTGCGGGCGAGCTCGAGGGAGGCGAAGGCCCCCGCCGCGTCGGTGGGGCCGTCGTTTCCGTCCGTGGAGGCCGCCAGGAAATGCACCGCCTCGGCCTCAGGGCCGCCGCCCTCCAGCTCGAGCAGGAAGGCGAGGGCCATCTCCTGGTTGCGGCCACCCAGACCCTTCCCATGGAGCGTCACCGTGGTCTCTCCCCCTGCCAGCACGCAGCACGGCCTCCGGGCCAGGTTTCCACGGCGCGCCTGGTCCAGGGCCACGGCCGCGAGCACTTTCGCCACCTCGCGGGCCTCGCCAACGATCCTCGAGCTCAGCACCACCGGGTGGTACCCGAGCTCCTCTGACCGCCGGGCGGCTGCGTGGAGAGCGGTGTAGTTCGTCCCCAGGAACAGGTTGGCGACCCCCGCAAACACCTCGCTCCCCGGCTTGGGGGTCTCTTCCACTTCCCCCGCGGCCCCCAGCTCCAGCACCTCGTTCACGCGCCTGGGAAGGCGGCGCTGGATGTCGTAGCGCCGGACCACCTCGAGCGCGTCGGCGTAGGTGGTAACATCCGCCACGGTGAGCCCGGAGGCGATCGTGTCCAGGCGGTCGCCCACGACGTCCGAAAGGACCAGGTTGACCGATGCGGCGGGGTACAGGAGTCCGGCGAGCCGCCCCCCCTGAAGGCGGGAGAGGTGCTTGCGGATGCAGTTGATCTCCTGAATGGAAGCCCCGCAGGCGAGCAGCAGTTCGGTTGTCTCCCGGAGGTCCTCGAGGCTCAGCCGCCGCAGCTTCCCGGCGCTGCGGTACTCCAGCGGGGCGGGCAGGAGCGCCGATCCCCCGCCCGAAATCAGGCCGATGACCAGGGTCTGCCGGTCAGCTTCCCGGGCCAGTTCTTCCAGGCGGGCGGCCGCCGCCAGCCCGGCCGCATCCGGCACGGGGTGTCCAGCCTCCACGATTTCAATGCGTCGGGGAGCGGGTGCGCCGGCCACCGGGGTGTGCCCGTACTTGACCGCCACGATGCCCCGCTCGATCCGCTCTCCCAGCATCGCCTCCAGGCCGGCAGCCATGGGCGCCCCGGCCTTGCCGGCCCCGATCACCCACACGCGGCGGAAGCGATCCAGGTCCACGACGGTCGCCGCTTCGGCTGCACCGCCGGTGCTCTGGGCAGCCGCACCGCCGGTGCTCTTCGCGGCTGCACCGCCGGTGGCGCGGCTGTGGATCGCAAGGCTTCGACCGTCGAAGCTCACCTGAGCGCGGATGAGCTGCAGCGGGTCGACCGCTTGCACTCCGGACAGGAAGATCTCGCGCAGCTGCGCGTAAGGGTCTGTGACCGCATCGGAACTCATGACGCCGGCGTTCTCCCGTCGCTCTGGATTTTTGCGTGCGACTGTATCATACTGGAGCTGGCTCAGAACCGCAATTTGAAGGCCCATGGCTGATCGGGAAGCGCTCTACCAGATATTGGACTACATCCTCAACAAGGCCACCAGCGACGAGCTGGGCGTCATTGCCGAAGCGCTCAAGCGGCGGACCTCGCAGCACCGGGGCCTCGGAGGCATCGACCCTCGAGGCATGGCGGAACGCATGGCCAAGAACGTCAAGGAGCAGCTAGGAAAGCTGGGGGACATCGGTGAGATCGCCCGCAAGATGGTCACCGACATGATCCGGGAAAAGGAGCCGGGGATCAGCGACCGGGACCTGGAGGTACTGCTGGATACCTGGCTGCCCGGCACGCGCTCCGACGCACGATCCCGGGGCGAACCATCGGCCCCGGACGCAGCCGCAGCCGGCGCAACCTCCGCCGACACCACCTCCCCCGCCGGTCTGGCTCCGGACGTACTGGTCACGATGGTCTCCCAGTTCGTGGCTGGTTCGCAGGGGACCTTGTCCGAGCAGGAGCAACGGGAGCTTCCCAAGGGGTGGCGAGAGCAGTACTGGGAGAGCTTCCCGCACCCGGTGCGGGAGCTGATCAATGAACACCTGCACGGCCGCCTCGGCGAGGTCGAGTTCTGGCAGCATCTGGTCAAGTCCCTCGAGCTCTGAACCCTGCAGCCATGCATCGTTTCTTCGCCCGCAACACCGTGTCCGTGTCCTCCGTGGAGTTCTTCTGGGGACTCGGTATCCCGGTAGTGATCGAGTCCACGTTCCTCCAGTTGTTCCTGCGCAACCTGGGGGCGAGCAGCTTCCTGATCGGCCTGATCCCGACCCTGCTCTCCCTGGGGCTCGCCCTGATCGCGCCTCTCTCCGGCGCGCTGACCGCCCCGCTGGTACGCAAACGCCCCGCCGTGCTGGCCACCCACGTGGCCGCCTCCGCGCCCATGCTGGCACTCGGGATCTACCTGTGGGCGGCGGGGCTAGGGGCCTCGACCTTGCAGGTCGTGTTCACCGCATACGCTCTGTTCTCAGCTGGGGTGGGCATGCTGTGGCCGGTGTGGAACAACTACCTGGTCAAGATATTCGTGCCTTCCCGGGCGGTCACCGCACTGGCGGTGATGTCCAGCGCCCAGAGCGCCGCCAAGCTCCTCAGCAGCTTTTTCATCCTCAAGATGGTGGAACGATACTCCTTCTCGGCCACCGGCGCGGCCACGATCTTCACGGCGGTGGGACTGGTCTTCCTGCTCGGCAGCTTCTTCTTCCTGGTGTCCCGTGAGACCGAGGCCACTCCGCCTCCCGGCCCGGCGGTGACCAGGGCCTCCGGCCTGATGGCGGGGTTTCGGGAGGTCACGGCCAACCGAAACTTCCTTCTGTTCCTGGGAACAGAGCTGGAGTACGCCGCCCTGGCGGGGATCACGGCCTTCTACGCCAACTACGCTACCGAGTTCTGCGGTGTCTCCGCACCCGTTGCCTCCGGCCTGTTCGTCGGTCTTATTCACCTGGGGGGAATCACGGCGAACGCCCTCCTCGGCTGGCTCGGGCTGTTGTCCCTGAGAAACAAGTACCTGGTCACCAAGCTGTTGTCCCTGGCCGCCGTACCCCTGCTCTGCTTCTCCTGCTCCCTGGCGGGCTTTCTGGTCGCCAGCTTCTGCTTCGGGGCCTCCCGAGGCACGCGCGTGGCCCTGCTGGCGCCGGCGGTCAAACGGCTCTCAGGCAAGGACGACGCCACCCACTACTTCGCCCTGGCGCCGCTGTTGATGCTGCCTTTGACCGCCGGGATCCCCTTGAGCGCTGGGGCCCTGATTGACCGTCTGAGCGCTCTGGGTTCCTGGTCTTATCGGAGCGTGTTCCTGGGAATGGGGGTGCTGGTCGTCCTCGGGATCCTGCTCCTGCTCCGAGTGCGCTTTGGCGAGGAGCCCGGGCAGCAAGGCGCGTCTGCCGGCCCGCAGCGCCACCCGGGAAGGGTCAGAAGGCCACCGCGCAGATGAAGTAGGCCAGGACCAGCGCGATGCTCGGCGTGCCGAGCCATCCGAAGGCGATCCGCAGCAGGGTTCGCGCCTGGATCGTCTGCATGCCCTTGAGCAGACCGATGCCAAGCACCGCGCCGACGATTCCCTGCGACGTGGACACGGGCACGCCGAGTTTGGCGAAAAAGTGCACGACCATCGCCATCGACAGCACCGCAACGAACGCGCTAAAGGGATCCAGCCTGACCAGGCGCCTGCCGACCGTGATCATCACGTTGCGGCTGAAGGTGAGCGCCCCCAGGGCCATGCTGCCCCCGCCGAGCAACGCGGCCTGCAACTGGCTCAGCTGTCCGGTCTGTACGTACACCCCCGTCACGTTGGCCACGTTGTTGGCCCCCAGAGCGTAGGCTCCGTAGCAGCCCGCCCCGACGAGCCCCCACTTGAGCAGCAGGTCCCGCGTAAAGATGTTGAGCCGCAGCGCTTCGAAGAGCCGCCCCAGCAGAGGGTACAGCGCGATCGAAGCGACGACCGTGCCTACAGGGGTTCCCACCCATGCAGCCACGACCTTGGTCAGGCCTCCGAAGTGCACCGTGCCGCGCGCCAGCCCGATCCCGAGGATGGCCCCCACCACCGCCTGCGAGGTGGACACGGGCAGCTTGAGAGCGGACATCAGGGTCACGGTTACGGCGGCCGCCAAGGAGGCGGCGAAGGCGCTGTCGGCCGTCTGATCCGCCAGACCGCCGAGGGTCTGCATTCCCCGCCCACCTTCGAGGACGGCCCCGATGATCACGAACACGGCGCACAGGGTCACCGCGGTGCGGTAGCGGATCTTGCGGGCGAACACCGCCGTGCCGAAGATGTTGGCGGAATCGTTTGAGCCCAGCGACCACCCCATGAAGATCCCGCTGATGAGACGCCACATGCTCAGACTTTGCGCTTGACGAATGCGAGGATCAGGCGGTCCTTGACGCTTTCCGCCTGGTCGGAGACGTCCCCGATGTTGATCACGATCTCTTTGAGCAGGATCTTGTCCGCCTTGTCCAGGTTGCTCCTGAAGATCCGCTCTATGAGCGCCCGCTCGATGCGGTCGGACTCGCTCTCCTTCGCGTCGATGCGGGCCGCCGCCTCCTTGATGTCTTGGCTCAAGAAGAGGCTGAGCACCGCCTCACTGACAATCCGGTACGCTTCGAGATTGACCTCGATGAGCTCCCGGAACGACCCGCTGAACTCCTGCGGGACCTGCAGGAGTTGCAGGCGCAGCTGGTAGCAGAGAGACTGAAACATCCCCGGGATGAAGTCGAAGTTTTCCAGGATCCCGAGCACGTCCCCCCGACTCTCGGGAATCAGCGCCCTCTGATACAACTCGTACTCGATCGACCGCCGCAGGTCGTCGGCCTTGGATTCGGCCCCGTGCACTTCCCTCAGCAGCTCGTCGGCGTCCGGGCTGGTGACGTCCGCGAGCAGCCTGTCCACGCATGCCCGGAAGCTCTCGCTGCACAAGCGCACCTGTTCCAGGTAATCCCGGATCTTCTGCATGACGCTGCGCTGCTTCTTCCAGAACAGCATGATTCCTCCTTCGTCATTCTGACCCCGCGGACCGAACGGCGTCAACAGCGCCGGCGCAAGTCCGGGCGCGCGAACGCCCGCGGCTGCGGAACAACCAAAATCGGGGTTTGCCGCTACGCCCAAGTATGGTAGAATATCCGCGTATCTCTGGGAGGGGAACAACGTGGACGATTTTCACTCCGGGCTGCTCAAGGCGGCCGTGGCGCAGTACGGGGAGATCTCGCCGACTGCCACGCGCGCGTCCTTCAACGAGTGCTTCACCGAAGAGGATCACTGCCTGATCTTCTGGTTCAACGACCCCAAGGGCAATACCCGCGCCATCGTACGAGACAAGCCTCGCCGGCCCTACCGGGAGTAACGTCAAGCACGGCGGTCCCCGTATCCCGCGCGCTGCCCTTTACCCGCGCCGCCCCAGGACGGCCAGTTCCTCCGGCTTGACGATGGCACCGAACTTCTGGCGCAGCGCGAGCAGCTCCCCGCGCTGCCGGTCGTAGACCTCGAACAGGCGTCGGGGCAGGTTCTTTTCTCTGGCGTACGCCTCCCGCTGCAGGTCGATCCGGCCCACGATGTTGTCGACGTACAAGGAGAACTGCCGGTCGTACAGCTCCCAGGGATACTCCTTGCCGATGAGCTCGGTGAACAGGCGCTTCAGGTCCTCGAAGACCGGGATGGACCCGATCGGGGTCTCGACGGCCTCGACTTCGCCGTGGGCCCGCCGTTCCAGCCAGGTCAGCCAGACCCGGACGTCTCGCTTCTCGCCAAGCAGCTTGGCCCCTTCCCCGCCGCGCGCGCCTTCGGCCAGGAAGTAGTTGAGGCCGGCCATGATCGGCCGGCCAGCCGCACTGAGCTTCGACGAGTTGAAGAAGCGGAACTGGGCTTCCATGTAGTCGCCCAGCGCTCCCGGAATGAACGGCTCGTTGGCCCAGGGCTGGCGGCGCACCCCCGTGGCCCCCACCTCCGTGGCGGTGGCCGCGGAAACCACGGAGGCCCCGATCACCACCCCCTCATCGGGAGTCCTGGCCACCCACACGGGAGGCATGGTGTCGCTGTCGCGGCCGCTGTAGGTAACCACCTTGATCGGGGCGCCCGCCGGGTCCGTCCCTACCTGGCGGTTGTAGTTGTCGATGGCCGCGCAGGAAAGGGTGCAGCGGGCATTCGGATGGGAGATCGGGACTTCCTTCCCGTTTGCGTCCTTCTTACCCGGGTACCACTCCCCCTGGTAGTTGTACCCACGGATCGGCGGCTCCTCCCCGTCCCCGACCCAGCGCGGTCGCCCCTCGGGGTCAACAAGGACGTTCGACCAGATGACCTCCGCCCCCTCCTTGCGCAGGCTCTTCATCAGGTGGGGATCTCCTTCCCAATTCACGTCCTGCACGATCCCGAAGATGCCGATTTCAGGGTTGATGGCCCGCAAGGTCCCGTCCTGCGCGACCCACAGCTGCGCCAGGTCGTCACCGATGAAGTCCGTCCCCACCATGGCCGTGGTGGTCTTGCCGCAACCGCTGGGGGCTGCCCCTGCGAAGAAGGTCGTTCGACCGCCGGGGCCGCGAAGCCCGGTAATGAACATGTGCTCCGAGAGCTCGCGTTCCCGGCGATAGTACGTGCAAAGGTCCACACCGAAACGGTGATTGCCCTTTTTCAGCAGCAGGGTGTTCCCGGCATAGGTGCAGAACAGGCTGAAAGTGGTCAGCCAGCTGCGGTCCATGAACACCCTCGCGGAGGGCAGGTCTTCCGCGCAGTTCGTACCTTCGCTGTGCACGTTGGTAAAGAACACTCCCGCCCGCTCCACCTCTTCGTCGAAGTGGTCGTACGCGTTGAAGAACAGGATGTCGGCGCTGTGCATCACGTAGGCGGAGCTGGTGATTTCGAGGGCGGGTATGGCGGCCTGGGCCCCGACCGGACCGCGGCTAAAAAAACCCACGAGCATGGTCTTGCCGCGCATGATTCCGCGCATGTGCCGCAACAGGTAATCATCCGCCTCTCCGCGCGGGATGTGCAGCGCCAGGACGCTCACGTCCTCCCCCGGGTTCACGATGTAGTAGGTGCGGTCGATGATGCGGGCCTGCTCGTCGGGAAGGTCGAAGTGGATGGTGTGGCCCTTCATGGGCAGGGCCTTCTCTTCGCCCCTCTCCAGGCTCATCCGGCGGACCGCCAGCTGGTCTGCGGGGGATCCGCTGTTCACGAACAC
>JAFGFV010000578.1 GCA_016930895.1 Spirochaetales bacterium
CAGGATCGGGGTGGTTCCGCTCGCCTTGATCTTGCCCAGGGCGGCGTCGAAGGCCTTCAGATCCCGGGGAGGATTGGCCTCGAAATCAAGGCCCGCCTTCCTGACCAGCGACTTGTTGTAGAGCATGAAGCAGATCTGGTTCTGAGCCGCCGGGTAGCCCAGGATCGTGCCGTTGGGCTTGAAGCCGTCACGCACGGACTCCCATCCCCAGATCTTCTCCAGATCATCCTTGGGGACCAGATCGTCGAGGGGAAGGATTACGTCCTTGAGGGCAAAGATCGGCTGCCCGGTCCAGAGGTTGGCCACGTCCGGGGCGTTGCCCGCCAGGCCGGCGGTCTTGAAGTTGGTATGGGCCGCTCCCTGGTCCGGCGGCACCACCAGCTCGATGGACACCCCGGGGTTGGCCGTCTCGAAGCGGGCGAAGGCCTGGGAGACGTACCACTGGTCCTGGGGCTTCTGCTGCTCGGTGGGGCCGATGATGCTGTCCGCCCCGTTGACCCACATGGTCATCTTGATGGCTTGCTTGCCGCCCTCTTGCTTGCCGCCGGCGAACGCCACGGCGCCCGCCGCCAGAAGCACCAGGACGCAAAGCAGCACTCTGGTGAGGTTCTTGCGCTGCATGCTTTCCTCCTTGTATCGCGCAGATTCTCCGTTCATCATAGGTGATTGTTTTCCGCAAATCAATCGTGTGTTCTGACAATTTCTGTCACGACTTGAACGGCCTCGTTCAATACCGTATACATTGAGTGAGCGCACGATTCCACTCAAGGAGGTGCCGCATGGCGATCGCCCGAGCCGGGTTCGTTTGTTTCGGGGAGGTCAACACTCCGCCGGAGATCATCGCCCGCAAGTGCGCGGAGGCGCGCAAACTGCTGGAGGACGCAGGCCTGGAGCTGGTGTACACAGCCCCGGTCAGCGACGACCCGGACGGGAAGGACGTGCGCCGGGCCGTGGAGGAGCTGGGTCGGGGGGAGTTCGACGTTCTGGTGGCCTGCGTGGCCGGCTGGATCCCGAGCCACGCGGTGCTCAGCGTGGTCGACCCCTTCCGCCACAAGCCTATCGCGCTCTGGGGACTGGCCGGCTGGATGCAGGGCAAGTACCTGGTCACCACCGCCGACCAGGCGGGCACCTCGGCGCTGCGCAAGCCCCTGGAGGATATGGGCTTCCGCTTCAAGTACGTGTACGAGGTCACGGGCGCCGAGTCCCGGGTCGGCAGGGTGGTGAGCTTTGCCCGGGCGGCCCGGGCCGCGGCGGCCCTGCGCACCTCCAAGGTAGGGATGATGGGCTACCGGGACATGAACCTCTACGGCACCCTGTACGACGGGGTTTCGCTCAAGGCAGTCCTGGGGGTCGAGATCGAGTTCTTCGAGATGCTCGAGGTCGTGCAGCGCGCCGAGGCCCTGGACCGGGCGGATGTGGAGGCGGTGATCGAGAGAGTCAAGACCAGCTGGAGGTTCGTGAAGCCCGCCGAGGAGGCCACCCTGGAGAAGGGGGCCGCCTACTACCTGGCCGTGCGGGACAAGGTGCGGGAGCGGGGCTACGGGGCCGTGTCCCTGATCGACGTGGACGGCATGAAGAAGCTCCTGAACTTCCCGCCGTCCATGGTCTTTTCCCTCCTGTCCGAGGATCCGCGGGTCTGCACCGTGCCGGAGAACGACTCCATGGGCGCGGTGACCCAGTTGATCGTGCATCACCTGACCGGGCAGATCGCCCCCTACTTCGAGTTCTACGAGTTCATGGAGGATCGGGTGCTGATGGGGGTGCCGGACTTCGTGCCCTCGGAGATCGTGGACGGGCACGTGACCGTCTTACCCAGCAAGTTCGGCCTGCTCGGGGAAGGGGTGCTCAACGTGTCCAAGGTCAAGACCGGCCGGGTGACCCTGTGCCGCCTCACCTACAAGGGCGAGCGCTACTCGCTGCACCTCCTGACCGGAGAGGCGGTGGCGCCGCGCTCCTGGGAAGAGGCCGGCTGGGCTCCCCCGGCGCCCCAGCTGCCTAGCCTGGAGATCATCCTCGACTCTCCCGTCGAGGAGTTCGCCCAGAAGGTCCTGTCCCAGCACTACATCCTGGCCTACGGCGACTGGACCGCCGAGCTGACCGACTTCTGCCGCCTCGTGGGCATCGAGGTGATGTAGCCCCGCTTCCGGTCAGCTCCACCCGGTTCTTCTCTTGCGAGCTCACGCAGCGGTCGGCTGATTGCGGCTGCAGGCTATTTCTGAATTTGCGAAACTTGTTGCAAAATTCTTGCGCTATGATACACTGAGTTTTGTGAGAATCCTGGGGAGAATTGCGCAAATCCGATGAGCCATCGTGGTGGCAGAACAACCATGCGCCAGCTCGCAGAGGAGGTTGGCGTCAGTGTGTCCACGGTATCCCGAGCTCTCAGCAACGACAGCAGCATCTCAGATGTCGTGAGAGAACGCGTCCTGGAGGCGGCGGCCGCCAGCAACTACCGCATCCGCCGGAGATTGCAGGCGGGGCGGATCACGTATTTCATCGACAAGCGGTTTTTTCTCCTCACCAATCACTTCTACAACCGGGTCATCGAGGGAATCGAGAGCGAAAGCAAGCGGCGCGGGTATA
>JAFGFV010000105.1 GCA_016930895.1 Spirochaetales bacterium
AACCAGCCGGTGCCGCGCCGGCAAGACTGCCGCGGGCACCGGCTGGAGTTTCATATCCGGGAGCGCGGGCGTCAGTCCGCGCGGACCACGCCCGCCAGACCCAACGTCCCCAGAACTGACACCCCCTCGATCAATACCCGGGAGGGAGCGCGGGGAACCGCACGTCGGCCAGGTAGGACTCGCCGTTCTCGAATACGGTGGTATAGCAGTCGTAGATTCCCTGGCGCTTGATACCGAAGGCCCCTTCGCCGCCGTACGTGGCCTTGCCCACGTACGTGTCCTCGAGGACCACGTTCCCCAGGGCTTCCGCCACCTTGGTGGTGTCGTCCACGGTCCCGGCATCCACGAAGGCCTGGGCCAGGGCGTACACCCACCAGGAGTAGTTGCCGGCCAACGCGTTGAACTGTCCGAAACGCTGCATGAAACGCTCTTTCAGCTCCTTCTGGTAGTCGGTGACCGGTTCTTCGAGAGTGACCGGCAGGATCACGTCGTGAGCATACTCGCCGCACACTTCGGCGATCGTGACGGTCTCCGAGGCCGCCGGCGAGGCGATCGGGCCATCGTAACCCATCTCCCGGGCCGCCTTGACGATGGAGGCAGTGATGCCCGGAGGGGTCGGGCTGGTGATGATGCAGTCGGGGTTCTTCTGCAGGGTCTTGGTGACGATCGGATAAAAGTCCGTGTCCTCCCACTGGAAGTACTCGACCCCGAGATCGTCGATGTCGTAGTAGTCCATGAGCCTCTGGTAGGAGTAGTAGCAGTCGTACCCGTCCTTGTCGTCCGGACCGATAAAGGCCGCGGTCTTGACGTTGGGGTACTTCTCCTTCATGAAGGGGACGTACGCGAAGCCCTGCTCGTAGTCCGACATCTCGCTGCGGAAGTGGTACGGGAAGTCCTTGCCGAAGTGCTCCAGGTATCCCCAGCAGGCCACCGAGGAGATGACCTTGGCGGGCTCGCTGACCTCCAGCATCCCGATGGTGCTGGCAGCGGCCTGGTTGAAGATGTACTTGACCTTGTCCTGTTCGATGAGACGGATCGTAGCGGCCCGAGCGTCCGCCGTCACTCCCTTGGAGTCATACGTGCGGACCTTGAGCTTGTAAGTTTCGTCCCCGACCTTCAGGCCTCCGCGGGCGTTGATGACCTCAGCGCCGTCGACCCATCCCTGCATGGTCGAGATACCCCAGTACGCCACCGCCCCTGTCAGGGGCACGCACCCCCCGATGGTGACATACTTGTCCTCGATCATGCCGGAGGGCGTGCCGCGCTCACAGCTGGAAAACCCGACAGCCAGGGCAACGGTCACCACGACGGCGATAAGCAGTGCTTTCTTCATTGACAACTGCCTCCTTTTGGTAGTTTGGTGCCCCATTATCACGCAAGACATTGCGCCTGTCAACCGCTGCGTGCGGCAAAAAACGCATGGGCATGCGGGTATGTGAATATTATCCGAGGGCGGACGACCCGGCTGGCGCCCAGGCCCCAAGGCCGCTCGATCTCAGCCCGAACGGGTTGCGCGGCGGAGTGCCGCCTGCTATTATCGGGCCAACCATACGACGGAGGTCAGGAATGCCGCTCAGACTCAAGCTATCCGACTGCACGGGCTGCCAGCTGTGCCAGCTGGCCTGCTCGGCGGTCCACGAAGGGGCCTTCAATCCGGACAAGGCCCGCCTCAAGATCATTCACGAGTACACCGACGAAGGGATCCACATCGCTTCGAAGCACTGCATCTTCTGCAAGAAGTGCGAAGAGGCCTGTCCCGTGGGGGCCATCTCCAACAACGGCCGGTGGATGATCGTGGATCACGATATCTGCATCGGCTGTGGAGACTGTGCCCGCGCCTGCCCCAAGGACGTGATCTACTACAACGCGGACCGCAAGTCGATCATCTGCGACCTGTGCGGGGGCTCTCCCAAGTGCGTGGAATGGTGCCCAAAGGGAGTGATCTCCCTCTACGAAAAGGCGGTAACGGCATGAACTCGTTGATGGGCAAGATGCTCTACGTCGACCTGACCAAGAAGAAGGTCTGGACACGGGTTACCCCTCCGGAGTGGGTCGAGCTGTACACCGGCCAGAAGGGTTTCGGCGCCCGCATCCTGATGGAGGAGGCCGACCCCCGGGTTGATCCCCTTTCCCCGGACAACCCGATCATCCTCACCACCTCGATCATGGCGGGGACCATCGTGTCCTGCTCGGCCAAGCTGGCCATCACCACCAAGAGCCCTCTCACCGGCACGATCACCGACGGCTCGGTAGGCGGGCATATCGGCGCCGAGCTCAAGTACGCCGGCTACGACGCGGTGGTGATCAAGGGCAAGGCGGAGGGGTTGTGCTACCTCTACCTGGACCCTGACCGGGTCGAAGTGCGCGACGCGTCCGCCCTCGAGGGCGCAGGCGCCTTCGCGACCGAAAGCGGGCTCAAGAAGCAGATCGCAGACGAGCAGGTCAAGATCATGGCCATCGGGCCCGCGGGGGAGAACCTGGTGCGATTTGCCTGCATCTCCTCGGAGCGATACCGGCAGCTGGGGCGGGGTGGCATTGGAGCGGTCATGGGAAGCAAGAACCTGAAGGCCATCGCCATCCGCGGCTGGCTCGACGTGCACGTGGCGGACGTGGTCCGCTGCATGGAGGTGGCAAAATCCATGCACGAGAAGGACGCGGTTACCGCGCCGGAGAACGAGATCTACGAGTTCGGTACCCCGGTCCTGGTAGACATGGCAGACACGTCCGGACTGCTGCCGACGCGCAACTTCCAGGAAGGCACCTTCGAAGAGCATCAGGCGATCAACGGCGAATCCCTCAAGGCGCTGCGGAAGAACAAGAAGGCCTGCTTCTCCTGCGGGATCGCCTGCGGGAACTACGTGCAAGCCGGAGAGGCCACGGTGGAAGGGCCGGAGTTCGAAACCATCGCCCTGTGCGGCTCCTCGATCGGCATCGGGGACCCCGAGAAGATCATCGCCCTCAACGCCCTGTGTGACGACCTGGGCATGGACACCATCTCCACGGGCGGGGTGCTCGCCTACATGATGGAGGCCACTGAGCGGGGAGTCCACGACTTCGCAGTACGCTTCGGCCAGGCGCAGCGGGCTCTCGAGATTGCAGCGGACATCGCCAACCTGCGCAATGTGGGAAAGGACGCGGCCCTCGGCAGCCTGGCTCTAGCCCGCAAGTACGGCGGGGTTGAGTACGCCATGCAGATCAAGGGACAGGAGCTTCCGGGCTACGACCCCCGAGGCTCCTGGGGCATGGGGTTGGGGTACGCGTCGGCGCCCCGTGGGGGCTGCCACATGAGCTGCTACCCGATCGCCGTGGAGGCGTGGGGGACCCTCGATCCCTTTACCTTCGACGGCAAAGGCAAGCTGGTGGCGGAGATGCAGAACGCCCAGTTCGCCAAGTTCTCCATGGGGGTGTGCGACTTCTGGCCGATCACGAGCGAGACCCTGGGCACGCTCTACGAAGTGACCTACGGAGGCAGCTGGCCCGCGGACAAGGTCGACCGGACCGGGGAGCGGATCTTCAACCTCCAGCGAATGTTCAACGTCATGGCCGGCTTCAGCCGGAAGGAGGACTACCTACCCCGCCGGTTCTACGAAGAAACCCTTCCGGAAGGACCAGCCAAGGACAAGCCCATGACCCGTGCCGCCTACGACAAGGCTCTGGATGACTACTACGCTTTCAGGGGCTGGGACGAGCAGGGCCGCCCCACGGTTGACACGCTCGAGAAGCTGGGGATCGAGAAGAAGCTCATCGAGGCATACCGCAAGGCTGCCGAAGCGTAGACTCGACGCGCGTCCCGCCCCGTCCGCTCGCCCTGTGGGGCTGTTCCGGTTGATTCGCCTGCTATTATCATATATGATAATAGCGATGGCACGGCCTTGTGACCTGTCCGAGACGATCCGCCGAAGGCGCCGGGAATTGGGGCTGTCCCTGTCGCAGCTGGCGCGGCGGATCCGCAGCTCCCCTGCGACGGTGCATCGGTACGAGTCGGGCTGGCACCGCTTCGAGCTGTATACCCTGCAG
>JAFGFV010000579.1 GCA_016930895.1 Spirochaetales bacterium
ATCCCCTCCAGGTACATCGCCCCGGAAGTGGGGCGGGCCAGCCCGGTCAGGAGGTTGATGGTCGTGGTCTTGCCGGCACCGTTGGGTCCCAGGAAGCCGAAGATCTCACCCCGCCGGACGGCGAAGCTCATCCCGTCCACGGCGGTCACGCCCTCGAAGCGCTTGACCAGGCCCTCCGCCTTGAGCACCTCCTCGGCGTCTCCCGCAGTCCCTGCAGCCCCCGCGGCCTCCTCAGCCTCGCCTCGCTTCAGCATTGGACCTTCGCCTCCTCTTCCTCCGCCGTGGCCCCACCATGCCGGGCAAACAGCTCCATGGCCCGGCGGAGCGCCTGCAGCCGTTCCCGTTCGAGGCTGTAGTGCACCATGTAGCCGCGCTTCTGAGCGCTCACCAGACCGGCCTGCCGGAGAACCGCCAAATGCTGAGAGACCGCCGGCTGGGTGATGTCCAGGCAGCGGGTTATGGCCTTCACACACAGGGGGCGCTCTGCGATCAGCTCCAGGATCCTCAGGCGGACCGGCAGGGAGAGCGCCTTGTGCAGCCGGGCCAGCTCCTCCCGATTCATAAGAAGATGCTAATGGACTTTCTCATTTCGATCAAGGGGCGGCGGCCCCACTTGCCCGCGAGAGATGCTCTCCGGCTGTCCGGACGCCAGATTCGGACCTGTTGAAAACCGGGCGCACTTACTGTTCAAATAGTGACATACCGACGGCGATATGAGCAGGCGTCTCCAGCAGGGGCTGAGTAAGAGCGAACGGCAGATCAAGGACGTGATCTACCGCTACACTCCGACAATCCCGCATGGAAGAGCCACGCGATCCGCCATCCAGAACCTGCTCCGAACCTATTCAGGTCCGCGAAACAGTGGAATTCATGCCCGCCTACGCGAAGGGCATGCACGCTCCCGGGATCCATGCTCTCGTCAGCGAGGCAGGTCAAGCTATGCGCCAATGGGGAGAATGGCGTCGGAGCAGAGTACGTCCACCGCGTACTTCATGGCCGCCTGCAACCCTTCGCGGGTCAGGGTCGGACGAGAGTCGAGGATCTGCTCGATGGACTCGCCGGCCGCCAGCTCCTCCAAGATCAGCTTTGCGGTGATGCGCGTTCCCGTTACCACCGGCTTGCCCATCATCACGTTGGGGTCAGACGCAATCCTGGCGTTCGCCATACGCGCCAAGCCCTTCACCTCCAAGCGCCTGAGCGAGGTGCTGTGGAAGGCTCTGAAGGCAAGAGAGCGCTGAGTACTTCAGAGTGAGCCATCCCGCGGCCGACGGGCCTCGTCAGCCTCGGTCACGTTTCTCGACATACAGCTGAAGGCCATCCTCCGTCGTCGTACTCCGCAGCAGCCCGGCGCGTTGAGTGTCGTCCAGCAGGGGGTATACGGCCTGCGATACCACGAGGCAACCGGCCACCTTGTGGCTCTTCATCATGTGCCCGAGGCAGTTCAGCACGCGGGAGTACTTCTTGCCGCCATGGAGAGCCGGTTCCTTGAGCTCCCGGCCGGCGTGCATGTGATAGTAGAACCGGAACTGCAGCCCGGCGGAAATGCTGAGCCTGCTCGCCTGACTCTCGAGCCACTTCCACATCTCTATCGCGGACTCGACGGAGTCGAAGGCCAGAATGTAGGAGTCTCCTCCGGCCTGGATAACTGTCACCGATTGCGGTCCGAGAGCCGCCAGCTGCTCTCCCACGAAATCGTGGTACGCCTTCATTACGCTCTCGGCCCGCACGAGGTGCATCCGTCCCGTGACGGCACTGTGCCCGACCACGTCGAATCCGAGGTACACGCGCTGCGTGTAGGACATGTCGGCGATGCCGTGCAGCTTCTCGAGCAGCATCTCGACAACCTCGAGCTGGATCCTTTCGTCAGCCCCCTCGATCGCCTCGAACACCGCGTTGTTGATCGTCGAAAACCGCGATTCAGCGTCGGATGCAAACCGGATCCCGAACGTGCGGGCGCCGCCATCCACCCCGCTGAACTTGAGGTAATCGCGCATCTCCTGCTGGATTCGCGAGAGGCAGTCGACCCCCGTCTGACGATCGAGATCGAACTCCTGAGAAAGGTCGCGGAAGACCTCTTCGTTGACCCGCGCCACGTGCGTGCCGTTGGACGGGTCGAAAGGCAGCTCGCGGAGGTAGAGCCTGTGGCAGAGATAGAAGTAACGCGAGAGCCGGCTGCTGAATTTCTTGTCGTGGTGCTCGGCAAGAGCCCTTACCACGGACTCCGGATACTGCAGGCTCTTCATCGCGGTTACGGCGAAACTCCTGTGGTCGATCACGCCCTTGACCGGGAAGTACTTGGCCAGCAGCTCCTGCTCCGTGACCAGGGGCCAGTCATAGTCGCTGATCCGGTGCACGATCCTTTGCCTTAGGGCAATATGGACTTCCGGAAAGACCTCGGCAATGACGACCTTCCCGATGTCGTGGATCATTGCCATGAGGTGCAGCACGAACGTCGGCACCGGGCTTCCGGGGCCAGTCGGAAACTCATGCGCCAGGGCTTGCTGAACGCTGGTGGACCGATCGTGGAACGCGACCACGGTGGCCGCGAACAGATGCGTGTGGATCTGGTACTTGGTGAACGGGAAACCGTTCCTGCTCGCCCGCCTGAAATACGCGGCGTCATGCAGCATTTCCGCCATCTCATGCTTCATGGCGCGGTCGCCCATCTGCGTGATCACCTTCAACAGCGGATCCTTGGAGGTGAACTCGCCCGGAAACACGGCCGACTTGCCGAGCTGCAGGAACCTCGCACACAGCGCCGGCTCTTTCCTGATCGCCGCTGCCGCTTCCTTCAGGTCCACGTAGTCACGCGCGTACAGCGACTGCAGCCTACGCAGGATGCGGAGATTGACGATGATGTGCCGCATGCATTCCAGCAGCTTCGGTTCAGGCGACGTATCAGCCACGGCTGCTAACACTATCCCACAACGCCCCGCGCTCTGCAAGCCGCTGCCCGAACCAATGTCGGACCCAAGGTGACTGCTTTTCCCCGTGATCGTCACGTTCCCCCGGATGATAGTTGCCCCGGCACCGCGCCCGATAACGGTGACTTTGTTGGCCCTGATGGTCAGATCCCCGACGTACTCCGCCGCCCCCAGCCTGAAGGTAGTGTTGCTGCCGATCGCGGGGTACTGCGGGCCTTGTTCTTCAGGGGGCGCGCCCCTGCCCGGAGCGGGGACGGCCACGTAGAGGCTGGTGCATCCGGTCAGCGGGGTCACCAAGACTGCCGCCGCGATTCCAGGGCGGCACGCCCCTTTGGTCGATCTCACCAGCTTGCTTCTTTCACGCCTCAGGCATAGCGCCGGGCGGCGATCCAGAGGGCGATCAGGAAGACCGCGTCCGTCAGCTGGAGCCAGAATACCGAGTCTGCCGTGAATCGTTGCCGCATGGTTTCTCCTCCCGTCCTGCGTACATGCAGTGTGGTAGAGCGCGGGGGTCGGGCGCCGGCAGTCCACGGCGAACAGGCTACTGCCGGGCTGCGAGCTCGAATCCCCCGCTTGCCGCATACGCTGTCGAGCAGCCCAACTCTTCGGCGCCGAGGGAGATGACGATGCGGATCAGCGGGCTCCCGGGTTGAGGCTTCCGCATTCGCGTGCATACGTCGCTGGGCATGGTGGCTCTCCTTTCCCTGTCGCTGCTCCGTGAACAACCGCGGCCTGCTCCTCAAGCTTTCCGCAGCCTGCGGACTGCGCGGCCGAAATCGGGTATACTATCCGGCCGGGGGGGCGAAGAGCCGCCAGCGGTGAATCTGATTGCCGAGTATGGAGAAAAAGGATGCGGACATCGAGGGGGGTCGCCGCGATGGCCATGCAGCGACCCGATGGAGTTCCGAGGCTCCTGGCGGATCTCCCGCCGGTGAGCAGCGGCGGCGGCCTCGTCGTGATCTTCCTGGCGCTGACGGCGGTGTTGCCTGTGGTGGCGCAGAGCGGCGAGGGACCCCCGGAGGGGTTTCACCTCGGCCTGCTGGCGGGAGTCGTGATCGATCCGGCACCATGTCGCATCGAACAGGCGCACGGCGCCGCCGGAGTGGTCCTGGGCTACCAGGGGCGCTGCGCGGTCTCGCTGCGTCCGGCCCTGCTGTTCAACTCCCGGAGCGTGCTGGTGCGGCTGCCGGTGGTGCTGCGGGTGCCCCTTTTTGGCCGGCCGAGGGCCGGCCCGGAGACGGGGCGGGCCCTTTCCTTCGGCCTGATCGGCGCAGCCGGGGCGGGCACCTGGACGGGGGATGTCCTGCGCCTGCAGCCGCTGCTGAGCGCCGGTGTCGAGATGTCTGCCGGTCCCCTATGGCTTTCCGCCGCGGCCACCGCCATGCTCGGCCATGAGAGCGTCGACCTGCTCGGCGATTTGTTGCTGATGTACCTGTGGACGGTGCAGTCGCCGGAAGCCGGGCCTCGCCGTCCTTAGACTCACAGGGCGCAGGGTGCCGGGGCCCCAGGTGCAGGTCAATCCCCCGGAGGCCTTCCAGGCGGCGCGCTCGCACCGCCCTGATCCGCAAGAGGAGATTCGGGGCCGACGAGCTTACCATGCCGGATGCAAGATCGACGATCGCAGCTCTTCGGCATTTCACCTTCTTCAGCTCAGGCAGCGTGACGCTCAGGTCGCAGTTCGAGTCGCACTTCGAATCGCGGGCGGCTGGGCCGCCGCGTCCTGAAGCCTGTCCGGATACTGAGGGGCTCCCGACCGCCGGCCGGGAGACCCGGGGATGGAACCTTCCGCGGCCCAGGGTGGCGCCGATGGAGATGCCGAAGGCCTGACCCTTGGGAGCCAGCTCGTCTCCCGCCTCGGCGTGGCGCCACGGGACTCCGAGACCGAGGCGGAGAGGGGGGCCCCCGCCCCGAGGGCCAGCCTCGCTGCAGCACCGCCTCCCCGAACAGATCGATGTCCCAGACCGAGCCGCTCAAGGTGAGCATGCCCTTGGGGCGGAGCACCAGGTCGGGCCGGTAGTACGCGCCCGGGCCCAGCTCGTAGTTCCCGACCACCAGCTCGAGCTTGGGGGCGCAGGCCAGGCCCCCGGGACGCGTCACGTCCTCGGCCGCGATCACGTGGAGGTACAGATAGAAGAGCCACGCGATCCGCCATCCAGCACCTGCTTCGCACCTATTTCAACGGCTCGGTCCAAGCCGCTCTGGCCGCGCTCCTCCGGAACAGCCGGAACGAACTCACCGAGAAGGACTATCACAAGCTCATCGGGCCGGCGCCCGGCTGACGGTGCTGCTGGGGCGGGGGCTCCTGGTGTTCGCGGCCGCCTGGGCCGTAACGGGACTGGCCAGACGCCTGTCCAGTGAAACCCGGCACCTGATTTGGATGGGGGCGATCGGAAGCTTCGTGATCATCCCGGTGGCCTGGCTGACACTCCCGCCGCTCCACTTCGGCTCCTGGTTCCCGGCGGAACCGCGGGTCTTCTACAGCATCGCCGTCGCTCCGGCGGTGTCGCACCAGGAGTACCTTCGGCTCGCGCAGGAGGCTCGCGACCAGGCCCTGTGGAGCGGGATGCCCCATCCGGGAGCCTTCGGAGGCCTGGCCCTGCCCCTGCTGGCCGTCTAGGCGGCCGGGGCTGCAATCCTGGCCGGGCGCCTGCTGCTGGGCGCTCGCAGCCTGCGCCGCCTGGCGGCTGCTCGTGCGCCGCTCTCCGGCCGTGCTGCTGAGCGAGCGCTGCCGTGTCCCGTTCACCTTCGGCATTCGCCGGCCGGTGATCGTGCTGCCCGCTTCGGCTCCCGGCTGGTCCGCTGTGCGCACCGATTCGGCCCTGACTCACGAACTGGCCCACATCCGCCGGTGGAATATGTTGACCCAGTCGATTGCCGACGGCGTGTGTCTGGTCTTCTGGTTCATCCCGCCTCTGTGGCTGGCCTACGCGGCCATGCTGCGAGAGGCGGAGACCTGCTGCGACCAGCAGGTCATCAACCGCGGCATCAGGGGATCCGAGTATGCCCGGAACATCGTGGATCTGGCAAACAGCTGTCACGGGCGGATTCTGCTTCCCTGCATGTCCGGTCCGATAGGCGGAAGGATGATGCTGAAGAAACGGGTGCAGAAGGTTCTCAGCCTGAAGCCCGGGGCCGCGAGCTTCGGGCCCAAGGGGGTAGCCACCGTGCTGGCGGCGTTCCTGTGCTGTCTGGTGCCGCTCCTCGCACTGACCTGCGCCACGAGACCGCCGGTGCTCGAGGCGGAGGATCCGCTGGTCGGGACCTGGGTCAACGAGGACTACGACAAGGCACAGCACGTGGAGCGCCACATGGTCGGCAGGTTCGTCGTGTTCCCGGACGGCCGGGAACTGGGTTACAGGCGCATCGGCGACACCGACCCGGTTTGGGACAAGAGGTTCGTCGTCGAGGAGCCCTGGATCGACGCAGAGGGATACCGCTGGTACAAGATGCACTGGACCTCGCAGGGGTGCTCCAGCGGTAGTGACAAAGTCTGGTCCGGCAACACCCTGGCCCGCATCAACCCCGCAGGCACAATCTGGGAAGCCAAATACAGCGGGTACGGGGGGTATCCCGACGTGACGGGGTTCGACCCCGCGGGACCCGGCTGCAGCATCATGTACAGGCAGCAGTAGGGGGACCGCACGGGCAGCCCCCAGGGCCGGCCGGCCATCCCGGGAGCGCCTAACCAGGGTTGCCGCCCAGGCCGGGACGCGCTACGATTACCGGCATGGGACGTAACGCGCGCATTCTGAGCCTGGGGCTCGCGCTGCTCGCCTGCGCTTCGACCATCGGGGCTCAGCCCGCCGAGGCCGCGGGGCGGGTCACGATCACATACACGCTGAACCGCCTGTCCCGGATCGCCAGCAACCAGCTCGCCATCTGGATCGAAGACGCCAACGGGCGGTTCTTGCGGACGCTGATGGTCACGGACTTTGCCGGCCGGGACGCGGGCTGGAAGCGCCGTCCGCAGACCCTCGTCCGCTGGCGCCAGGCCGCCGAAATGGTAGCTCTGGCCCAGCGGGAAATCGACGCGGTGAGCGCGGCCACCCCGCCGAGCGGGACCCATTCCGTGGACTGGGACCTCAGGGACCGGGACGGCAGGGCCGTCCCCCAGGGGACGTACCGGTACCGCATCGACGGGAACATCTCCTGGGACACCACGGTGATGTGGACCGGTACCATCGAGGTCGGGGGCGGCCCTCAGACCTCCCGGGCCGCGGCCCTCTACAGCCCGGCGGGCGCCGAAGCGGCGGGAGCCCTGATCTCCGAGGTTTCGGCGCTGTACGAGCCCGGCCCGTAGCCGGAGGGCCGGCCGGTCAGTTGGTCAGGCCGGCGATGGCCGCCCCGATCAGGCTGGCGTTCTCTACCTTGACGATCTCGCAGTAGCGGTCCTGGCGGTCCTCCAGGTAGCCCTTGAGGTAGAACTCGATGCGCGGACGCAAGGCCTTGAGGCCGTAGAACATCGAGCCCTCCACCACGACGCACACCGGCGCGCAGGGGCTGTGCCCGGCCCCGGACTTGAGCAGGCAGCCGGACAGCACGATCGTCGCCAGTTTGGCCGCCCGCTCGATCAGCCGGTCGACCAGGAAGCAGGCGAGCTCCCGGTCGGTTTCGCTCGCGCCGGCCAGGGCCGAGCCAAGGGGATGGGTCGTTGACAAGGGGTGCACCAGGAGCTCGTGCAGGTCCTCGGTGGCGAGCTCCGCCAGCGCGCCCAGGCCCTCGCCGGCCCCCGGCCCGAGGAGGCCGTCCGCCGCGGCCCGGCGCAGCACCCGAAGGGTCAGGGGCCCGAGGTAGGCCCCGGAGTACATCTTCTCGATGATGCCTTCCCGGGGCTTGCGGGTGGCAGCCGCGAACTCTTCGTCCAGGCGGCCCCGAGGAGGCAGGGCGTAGTTGCCCGACTCGGTGTTGATGATCTGCGTACCCGTGGGGTCGAGGTCCTTCCTCGTGGTGATGTTGCGGTTGCTCTCAGTGTAGCAGGTGTTCGACCCCGTGCCCAAAATGAACCCCATGTACCCCGAGTAGCTGCGCCCCGCCGAGGTCGCCTTGCCGGCCACCATGGTGGCCACGGTGTCGTTGAGCAGCACAATGCGCTTCCCGGCGCCCCGGGACAGGGCCGCCCCTGCGCCGCCTGAGCCGCCGGAACCACGGGCCGCCAGCGCCCGCAGAATGCTATCGCCGACGAGCTCGCCGATCACCTCCGGGGCCTTGATCTCCTTGCTGAACCGGTTCAGGCGCCCATCCTTGCTCGGGGTCTTGTCCATGGAATAGGAGAAGCAGAAGCCGATGCGTTCGCTCGCCTCCGCCACCGGGGCCAGGTAGTCCGCGAACGTCCGGAAGAACTCCTCCTTGCCCACCTCGCGCTCCACCCCGGGCATGGTGTAGCGCTCGAAGTTCTCGATCACGGGCTGGAGCCGCTCGTCGAAATGCACCGTGGCCACGCGCAGGTGGGTCCCACCGGCGTCCAGGGCGATGACCTTGCGCCCCACCGGCAGCTCTTCGACCAGGTCGATGTAGGTGGGAATCATCTCAAGGCTGCTGGGCTGGCCCGCCAGACCGCGGCGCATCTCTTCCATGAAGGTCTCGACACAGGCCTCCAGGTCCATGTCCGCGGGGTCCATGCCGTGAGATCTCAAGAACTCGACCGCTCGCTGCTTGTTGTTCATCGTATGGAGAGCCCCTGTACCGCTCGCCGGCTTCGCCGATTCTGATCCATTATGGGGCAAAACACCAGGGGCTGACTATCCCGCGGTGGTTCCTGCGTTCAGCGCTCGTAGAAGCGCCGCTCGTCGCCCTCTCTCACGTCGTACACCGACTGGTTCGGCGCGAGGGGTTCCCGGCGCATGAAATCCGGAATGCGGTCGTGAGCTTCGGTGAAGCCCGCCCGGCGGTTGAAGTCCCGTTCCATCCGCAGGAGGCTCATCCCCAGGTTGACGAGCTCCGGGAAGCGCACCTCGCGTCCCGTGACGACCCGCACCGCCTCCTCCAGGAACTCCGTCTGAGCCAGGGACACCCGGGCCGTGAACAGGCACACCCCCAGGCTGTCGAGCACCATGGTCTTGGCGTGGAGCTCCCGCACCGGCTCCAGCTGCACCGCCGGGTCCAGGTGGTCGACCGCCAGGGTGATGGCGTTGCCTGCCGTATGGTCCGCCCCCATGGGCGAGAGGGCGTACGTCAGCCCCATGCCCTTGATGGCCCGGGGATCGTAGGCCGCCATGCCCTGGCCCTTGACCGCGGGAACACGCTCGACGCCGTAGGCCCGGCCGCAGGCCACCGAACCAGAGCCGATCAGGCGACCCTGAGCTGTACCCTCGCCGATTTCCGCAATCAGGCGCCGGGCGGCCTCGAAGTCTCCGAAGCTGAAGACCCCGGCTTCCGCCAGGACCCCGAGGGC
>JAFGFV010000106.1 GCA_016930895.1 Spirochaetales bacterium
ATGGAGGAGAAGGGCAAGCCGATCTATCCGAACGTGGACTTCTTTTCCGGGGCGGTGTACCGCCTGCTGGGCATCCCGACGGTCCTGTTTACCCCGGTGTTCGCCATCGCCCGGGTGGCGGGGTGGTTGGCCCACATCCTGGAGCAGCGCAAGGACAACCGGATCTATCGCCCCAAGAGCCTGTACCGGGGCCCCGAGGCCAGGGAGTTCGTGCCCCTGGCGCAGAGGGGGTAGGCGAGAGGCGGCTCCGCCCCGCTGGCACGGGTGCCGGCGGCACACCGAAGCTCACGGCACCCGGACGTCGATCGTTCCGCTCTCGACGACCCGCCGGAAATCGTCGGGATTGAGGGTGAAGATGCACTGCGCCCCGCCCTGCTGGGCTGCGGCGGCGATCAGGGCGTCGTAGACCACTCCGCCCGAAAGCCCTCGCCTGGCGAGGCGTTCCACCACCTGCCAGACGACTGCGGAGGGCAGGTCTACAGTCTCTACGTACGGAAGGACACTGTGCTCGACCAGGGCCCACGCCGCGGAAGGGGTGATTCGGGGACTGACGGGCAGCGCGGAAAGCACTGCATAGGCCTCTGCGACCGAGTGGGCAGAGATCAGACCATCGATTTCCGCGGCACGCGCCTGGGCAAGCCTGATAAACGACTCGGCGTGACGGGGGTGGGCCTCGACCAGGGCCGCAACCAGAAGCGAGGTGTCGAAAAGCGCCCGCATGATCAGGCGCCCTGCGCGCGGCGCAGGCGCTCGTTTCGGTGGGATCTCAGTGAAGTCTCGAGCTGTCCGGTTGCCCGCCCCCGGAAGACCAGGAGCCCATCCTTTTCGACCAGCCCGGGTAGGTCGGTGAGCAGCCGCAGCAGAATCACCTCCGCGGTTTCCTCGATTTCCACCTCGCTTCCGGGAACCAGCCCGTGGCGGTCACGAATTTCCTTGGGCACGACGATTCGCCCGAAACGGTCCACTTTGGTTCTCATGGCGCAATCCTATGCGCCAAGATACACTGCCAAATGCCATTTGTCAATGGCAATAACGGCCGCTCTCATGTCGAGGAAGACAGGAGGGCGGGCGTCGGGGCCCGCGCAGGACCCGATTGCCCCGTGGGCGCTTCCGGGGCTACCATGGGGCATGGGTATGTTTGACACGATCGTCTTCCCGGCCCCGATCGCCTGCCGGCAGTGCGGCGCGCCGATCGTCTCCACGCAGACCAAGCAGTTCGGCTGCCTCCTGGACACCTACCGGGTCGGGGATGTGATCCCCCACAGTCCCGTCGTCCTGGGGGTGCTCGAGGAAGAGCTGTACTGCGAGCCCTGCAAACGCTTCGATCAGAAAGTCTACCTGACCCTCTGGCACAGCCTCCTGGTCGGGGTTTACCAGGACCGCGCCGAGGCCGAGGGGTGCGTGGCGAGCGTGGACCGGGCCGAAATTCTCGGCCACCTGGTTGCCCACCAGACCGAGGAGCGGCGTTTGCGCCGGCTGCTGCACGGGCTTCTGAACACCCTCCACTCCTACGCAGAGTACCTCGCCGCCGACGACAAGGAGGCCTTCCTGTCCGCTCCCTTCGCATTCCTGGGCACGTGCGATCTGCGGGAACACCTGGCCGCTGCCGCGGAAGGGGCGGCTGGAGAGGCGGCATCCGGGGAGGCAAAGGCCGCGGCAACGCTGCTCAGCATCATCGAGCGCTGTCAGGCCGCCATCAAGCGGGGCCACGGGGACGACGAGAACGGCGGGATCTTCTGACGGGGGCCGCCGATCCGATTTCGGGGCGGGGCGTGTGCACGCCGATTATCCCCGCATCGGGGACATGGAAGATTCAGTCGGCGAGTTTGCGCAAAATGTGTTTGGCGAGGATCTCGTTGATTTCCCGGTGGCGCGGCACCGGCTGAGCCACTGCGGTCCGTGGATTCAGATACCAATCGTGCCGTCTGCCGTGTCGAATGAGCCGGCAGCCGCCTTACTCTATCCGCTTGATCAGGTCGATCCGCTTCACACCTGGAGCACTGCAGAGCGGCGCACCGCTGGAACCTCGCCGCTGTTCAGGTCGCGATAGATATCGCGGAGGTTGTCTTCCAGCTCTGCCAGAGTAGCTTCTTGCGTCACGTAGTGCGGGTATTCCTCGAAATACCCTAGCCACATGTCGCCATCTTTCCAGTAGATGTACCTCTGTCCAGCCATGCTCCTATTCTACGGTCAGAATCGCCCCGACGTCCACCGGGTAGGCCCCCGTGTAGTCGATCCGCTTATGGCCAGGGTATCCGGGCCATGACGATGCAGGCAGAGTGACCTGGACCGTCTCGAAGAGCTGCTCGAGGGCGGCACCGGCGGGCTGGCGGTCGGGGGCCATGACCGAAGCTGAAGTCGCCCGAGGGTTCCACGAGCTGATGCGAAAGGGGGTGCCGTCGGTCCGTGGGTCGGAGAGCCCGAAGCCGTCGTCTCCGCCCTTACGGGAACCCGGGCCACTACACCTGCCCGAGGCAGGGATCCTCCCGCACGTATGCCGGGACAGGCCCGAGATAGTCGAGGGGGGGCAGCCCGTGCCACTCCCTCAGAAGATGATACGCCACCGAGGTCAGGAGCCGGCACTCGTCGACCGCCCGGCTCCAGTGTCGGCGCCGGATCTCCCCGATCGTCTCCTGCCGGGGGAGAATGCCGAAGTCCCAGGCGCCGCACAGCCGGGCGACGAAATCGATA
>JAFGFV010000580.1 GCA_016930895.1 Spirochaetales bacterium
TCTACGTGGTCTGGCGAATCGTCAACTCCCCCGTCGGCCGGGCCATGATGGCCATCCGCGAGGACGAGGGCGCGGCGCAGGTCCAGGGAGTCAACCTGCTCAAGTACAAGCTCATGGCCTTCGCCATCGGGGCCTTTTTCGCGGGGGTGGCCGGCGGCCTCTACGCCCACTTGGCGGGGGCCATCCGCCCCTACGGCTTCTCCTTCGACCTTACCTTCCAGATCGTGATCATGGTGGTCGTGGGGGGGCAGGGGACCATTTTCGGTCCGGCCGTGGGGGTGGCCGGGCTGATCGTGCTCCGGTACGTGCTCAAGCCCGTGGAGGAAGCACTGGGAATCTACGGGCTGGTGGAGCTGATCTACGCCGCTCTGCTGGTTTTCGTCATGCTCTACCGGCCCGGCGGGATCATGGGCGGAGGCAGGAGGAACCGATCATGAAGGCGGACACGGTCATCAAGAACGCTGCGATCGTGCGTCCCGACCGCTGCATCGAGGGGCACATCGCTGTCCAGGAGGGGCGGGTCGTCCAGATCTCCGCGGGCTCTCCCCCCCAGGGCGGACGGGAAATCGACGCCCGGGGTCGCTACGTGATCCCCGGTCTGATCGACCCCCATATGCACTTTGACTGGCCCGATTGGGACCTGGCCGAGGGGACCCGGTCGGCCACCCGGGCGGCCGCCGCGGGTGGATACAGCACGGTCATCCACCACCTGAGCGGAGCGGGGAGCCTGGAAGAGATCTTCCGGCAGGGGCGCGAGATCGTGGAGGCGAACGCCTGCATCGACACGGGCTTCCACCTGGCCGTGTTCAACGAAGAGCAGGTGGCCGAGATCCCGCGGGTCGCGCGCCTGGGGGTCCCGTCCTTCAAGTTCTTTCTCCCCTACCGGGGCAGCGAGGTGGTCCCGCCGCTCACGGGCATCGACGACGGCATCGTCTACTGCGCCATGGAGGCGATCGCCGGTCTCGGTTACCCGGGGCTGGCCATGGTCCACTGCGAGAACGTGGAGATCTTCTTCCGGCTCAAGGACCGGGTCCTGCGCGAGGGCCGCGGGGACAGGGTGAATTGGGCCGATGTCCGCCCGGTGGTGTGTGAGCTGGAGAGCATCGGCAGGATCGCCTGCTTCTCGGAGATCACCGGCTGCCCGGTATATATCGTCCACGTGAGCTCGAAACAGGGGGCGGCGGCCATCAAGGGGGCCCGGGAGCGCGGGGTGCGGATGACCGGCGAGACCTGCCCCCAGTACCTGACCCTGACCGCCGGGGAGATCGACCGGGTCCTGGGCAAGGTCAATCCGCCGATCCGCCGCGAGCAGGAGCATTCCCAGAGCCTGTGGCAGGCCCTGAACAGCGGGGCCCTGCAGACCATCGGCTCCGACCATGCCCCCTGCGCCCGCAAGCACAAGCAGGAGTTCTGGGAGGCGGTGGTCGGCGTGGCCGGGATCCAGACCGTGCTGCCCGTGCTGCTGAGCGAAGGGGTCAACCGGAACCGGATCTCGATCAACAAGCTGGTGGAGGTCACCAGCTACAACCCCGCCCGGACCTTCGGGCTGTACCCGGACAAGGGTGCCATCGAGGTCGGCGCCTGGGCGGACCTGACGATCCTCGACATGCAGAAGAAGCAGGTGGTGCGGGCCGCGGAGCTCCACCACATCTCGGATTTCTCCCTGTACGAGGGACGGGAGCTCACCGGCTGGCCGGTGCTCACAATGGTGCGCGGGACCGTGGTCGCCGAAGACGGAGAGGTAATCGGGGAACCCGGCACGGGGCGATACGTTCCCCGGGTTCCCGGACAGGCCAAGGTCTAGCCGGAATCCAGGCTGCCGGAGGCCGCGATCCGCCGCACTTTCTCGGGGTCGCTGCTCTGCCCCAGGGCCCACATGAGCCGCACCACCAGCGCCTCGGGGCTCAGATCGCCCCCCTCCACGGCGCCCAGCTCCAGGCAGCGCCTGCCGACCGTGTAGCTGCCCAGGTCCGTTCCTCCGAAGGGGCTCTGAGTGCTCAAGACCACGCAGACCCCCTTGGCCAGCAGCCCTTCCACCCCGGCCAGAAAGCGTTCGTCCTCGAAAGGGATGATCCCCACCCCGTAGCCCTCGATCACCACGCCCTTGATATCGGTCCCGGCCAGAAAGGCAAAGATGCCCGGGTCCAGGCTGGGGAACAGCTTGAGCAGGAACACCTCCCGGCTGACCGCAGGCAAGAGGGCGGGCGAGCCCGGAACAGCCCGCGGGGGCCCCTGGAACCATTGGACCCGGCCGTCGCGCACCTTGCCCAGATCCGGGACGTTGACGCTGCGGAACGCGTCCGGGTCCCGGGTGTCCAGCTTGAGCACACGGTCTGCCCGGAGGATCCGGCCGCCAAAGACCACCATCACCCCGGCTGCGGGCTGCCCGGCCACCGCGAAGGCGTCGACCAAGTTGCGCGCCGCGTCGCTGTCCGGGTCGTCCACGGGCAGCTGCGCCCCGGTCAGCACCACGGGCCGGTCGGGATTGCGAAGCATGAGCGACAGGGCAGCGGCCGTGTAGGCCAGGGTGTGGGTGCCGTGGGTGATGACCACCCCGTCGAACCCGCGCAGACCCTCGAACGCGGCCGCGGCGATACGCCCCCAGTGCTCGGGCCCCAGGTTGGTGCTGTCGGCGTTCAGGAGCTGGCGCGACTCCGCGCGATACCTGCGGGCGATCTCCCCAATCTGCCCCAGGAGCGCTTCGGCCCCCACGGTGGGTGCAATCCCCTGCCCCGTGCGGGTGGAGGCGATGGTCCCCCCGGTGGCCAGGTGCAGGATGCGTCTGATCGTTCGCTTGCCGGGTTGCCTCATTCCCCGCTTCCAGGACCGCCCTTCGTTGCAGCCGCCTGCGACCGCGTGTTAATATGATACAACACCCGCAACAAGGAGGTCGATACTATGGCCGACACCAATACCAGCCCGACCGGCAAGGACGAACGCCCCGCGCAGCCGTCCGCGGGAAGCGGACGGGCACCAAGGAGCGTCAGGCTCGAGGAGCTCAACCAGAACATCATCGAGCAGGCGGGAATCGACAAGGCCATTCTGGCCATCGGCGCGTGCGAGAGCCACGGGGGGCACCTGCCCTTCGGGACGGACACCTTCGTGTCCCACGGCCTGGCCGTGGCCGCCGCCGAACGCCTGGGACGCACCGTGGTGGTGCCGCCGCTGTGGTACGGGGTCAGCGTCCACTACCGGCACAAGCCCATGTGCATCACCCTCAACAACGACACCATGGTCCAGGTCCTGCGGGACGTGTTCGCCTCTCTGGACTGGTGGGGGATCCGCAAGGTCTTCGTGGTCTGCGGCCACGACGGGAACATTCCGTGCATCGAGATTGCGGCGCGGGACGCCCAGCAGGCCCACCCTGAGCTGCGGATCGCGGTGCTGGAGGCCTGGTGGACCACCGCCGGGGCCCTGCTGCCTCCGGACACCTTCGAGGTGTGGAACGGTCTCGGGCACGGCGGGGAAGGAGAGACTTCCATCGGTCTGGCCATGTTCCCGCACCTGGTGGATATGAGCCAGGCCAAGGGAATGATTCCCGAGCTGCCCACCCACATCCGCATGATCTGGAACTTCCAGGAGCTCACCGACTACGGTGCCAGCGGGGCTCCGGAGAAGGGCACCGTGGAAAAGGGCGAAAAGATGAAGAAGGTGCTCGTGGACCACATCGTGGAGTTCATCGAGAAAATGGACAGCCAGGACTGGAAGATCCGCAAGGCGTGATCCCTCCATGCCCGACAATCTCCTGAAGCCCGCGGCTTCGCGCGGTCCGATGCGCCTGGACTGCGAGGCCGCCGGGCTGAAGTGCGGGCTGGAGATACACTATCAGCTCGACACCCCGACCAAGCTCTTCTGCCGCTGCCCCGTGGGGTTGAGAAACGATCCCCACGACGCGGAGATCGTCCGCCACATGCGCCCCACCCTCTCCGAGCTCGGTGAATACGACGGGACGGCCCTCATGGAGTTCAAGACCCGCAAGGAGGTGCACTACCAGCTGCACTATGGTTCAGTGTGCACCTACGAGATGGACGACACCCCGCCCTTCCTCCTGAACCGCCAGGCGTTGGACATCGCCCTGGAGATCGCCCTGCTCCTGAACTGCCAGGTGGTCGACGAGATCCACGTCTCCCGCAAGCAGTACCTGGACGGCAGCATCCCGACGGGTTTCCAGCGCACCATCGCGGTGGGAGTGAACGGCTGGATCCCCTTCCGGGGCCGGCGGATCGGCATTCTGCAGCTCTGTTTGGAGGAGGACGCCTGCCGCGAGGTCTCGGACCGGGGCCACGTGATCGTGTTCCGGGCCGACCGCCTGTCCACTCCCCTGGTGGAGGTGATCACCGCCGCGGACATGCGCACGCCCGAGGAGGCCATGGAGGTGGACCGCGAGCTCGGGCGCATCCTGCGGGCCACGGGCAAGGTGCGCCGGGGCATGGGTTCGGTCAGGCAGGACGTCAACGTCAGCGTCGCCGGCGGGACCCGGGCCGAGATCAAGGGGGTGCCACGGACCGGGCGGATCGAGCGGCTCGTGTATTCCGAGGGCGTGCGCCAGTGCGCCCTGCTCGCTCTCAAGGGGGAGCTGGAGGCCCGCGGCGTCATCGGCGACGACTTCGCCGCCGCCTCGAGGATCTGCACCGACCTGTTCGACAAGACCGACTCGGCGGCCATCGGCGCGGCCCTGCGCGAGGGAGGAGTGGTGGGGGCGGTCAAGCTCGGCGGCTTCGGGGGCCTGCTCGCCTTTCCCGTGTCCCCGGGACGGACCTTCGCGGACGAGATCAGGGGCCGGGTCCGGGTGATCGCCTGCCTGGACCGGCCGCCGATCCTGTTCCACACCGACGATACCGATCCTTCGGACGGCTTGTCCCGTGCGGAGGTGGACCGGCTGCGCCGCGCGCTGGCCGCGGAACCCGCCGATGCGATCGTGGTGGTCTGGGGCGCTGCGGAGGACGTGGCCACGGCGCTCCAGGAGGTCGAGGCCCGGGCCCGCGAGGCGACCCTCGGAGTGCCGAACGAGACCCGGCAGGCGCTGGCAGACGGGACGACCGACTTCGAGCGCATCCTCCCCGGCCCCAACCGCATGTATCCGGATACCGACTCGGCGCCCATCCCGGTCGAGGCAGAGCACCTGGAGTCCATCCGTTCGGGGTTGCCGGTCTCCCCAGTGAGCTGGCGGGAGCGGTACGGGGACCTGCTTCCGCAGGAGCTGATCAGCCGGCTGATCGACGCGGGCACCATCGGGCTGTTCCACGAGCTCCACGCCTGCACGCAGTGGCGCCCCAAGCTCCTGGCCCATACCCTGGCTTCGACCCTCCCACACCTGGCCCGGCGCAAGGTGGAGGCTGCAGAGATCCCTCTCCCGCGGCTGGCGGGGCTGTTCGAGGCCTGTGCCCGGGGGCTCCTGCCCGCGGAGGCGCTGCCGGCCGGCCTGGTCAAGCTGGTCCAGGGTGCGGAGGTGCAGGAGGTGTGCGCCGAGCTTGCCCCCCCGCAGGAGGCGCAGGTCCGCGCCGCGGCCGCCGAAGCGCTGGCCGCCCTCGGGTCCCCCGGGGGGTGGCGCTGCCGGGAGCCGGAACCCCGAGGAATCCGGCTCAGGATGCGGGACTTCCTGATCGGCGGGGTCAAGCGCAGGCTGGGGCTCCCCGGGGCCGGCGAGTCCGTGCGCCGGGTGGTCGAGGAGCTGCTCGCGGCTCAGAGGCCGGCGGAGGACCGGCCATGAACGAGGACATCTACAAGGGCTACCGGGGCGAGTCCCGGGAAGCCCTGGAGCGCCTCGGGGTGCGGGTGTGGAACGAGGTGGAGGTCACCACCAGCAAGGGCACCTTCCACGGGGTGATCCTGCCCCGCTCGGAGATCGCCGACGACCGGCACATCGTGCTCAAGATGAATAACGGCTACAACGTAGGCATCCTGGCCCGGTCGATCGTGAAGGTCCGTGAGCTGGGTTACCGGGAAGCCCACTACGGCATCGCGGAGCCGCACATCCCCAGGGACCCGCACAAGCCGTCGGTGACCCTGCTGGGCACCGGGGGGACCATCGCCTCCCGGCTGGACTACCGCACCGGCGCGGTCATCCCGGCCTTCACCCCCGGCGACCTGTACGGCGCTGTGCCCGAGCTGGCGGAGCTGTGCAACCTGAAGACCGAGAAGCTGTACGGGATCTTCAGTGAAAACA
>JAFGFV010000581.1 GCA_016930895.1 Spirochaetales bacterium
CCGCCGTGGCTGCGCTGAAGGTCCGCTGCTCCACCTTGGGGACGAACTTCTTGAACCTGCCCTCCTTGACGATCACGAGCTTGCCGTCCTTGACCGCGAGCTCGGACCCCGCTGTCATGGTCCCCAGGAAGATGAGCCTCTTGGCGTTCTGGGAGATGTCTATGAACCCGCCGCAGCCGGGCAGCTTTGGCCCGTAGCGGCTCACGTTCACGTTCCCCTCGGCGTCGATCTCGGCGGCGCCGAGGCAGCTCATGTCGAGCCCGCCGCCGTCGTAGAAGTCGAACTGGGAGGGCTGGTCGATGATGCACCACGGGTTGGCCGCCGCCCCGAAGCTCAGCGACGATGCCGGTATCCCCCCCGTGGGACCTGCCTCCACCGACAGGATCAGGTGGTGGAGGATCCCCTCCTCGTTGGCGGTCTTGGCCACGCCCTCGGGCATGCCTATGCCCAGGTTGGTCACCGAGCCCTCGGGGATCTCGAGCAGGGCGCGGCGGGCGATGACCTTGCGCTCGCTCATGGCCAGCGGCTTGATGGTGGAGAGCGGCACCTTGATCTGCCCCAGGTAGGCCGGGTTGAGCTGCTCGGCGTAGGTCTGCATGTGCAGCTCGGGCGGGGCCTCCACCACGTGGTCCACCAGGAACCCGGGCACCCGCACGTCCCTGGGATCCAGCGAGCCGCGCTGGGCGATCCGCTTGACCTGGGCCACCACCTTGCCGCCCGTGTTGTGGGCGGCCATGGCCATCTGGAGGTGCTCGATGTAGAGGGCCTCGTCCTCCTGGCTGATGTTGCCGTCCTCGTCGGCGGTGGTGCCGCGGATCAAGGCCAGGTCGATCTTGCTGCACGACTTGTAGAAGAGGTACTCCTCGCCCTTGAACGGATAAAGCTCCACCATGTCCTCGGTGCAGAGCGCGTTCGCCTTGCCTCCCTCCAGCCTCGGATCCACGTACGTCCCGATGCCCACGTGGTGCAGCGTGCCGGGCAGCCCGGCAGCCATGTCGCGCAGCATGTGGGAGATCACGCCCTGGGGCAGGTTGTAGAACGCTATCTCGTTCTTCAGGATCTTCCTGCCCAAAGCCGGTGTGAGCCCCACGTGGCCGCCTATGATCCTCGAGACCAGGCCGTCCGCGGCGAGCTGGTTCAACCCGCGCTCCTTTCCGTCGCCGATGCCCGCGCAGAAGACGAGCGTTATGGACCTCGGGTGCCCGGTGCTCTCGAACCGCCTCTTCAACGCGCCGGCCACCGCCTCGGCGAACCCAGCGCCCACGAAGCCCGAGGCGCCCAGCACCCCGTTGTCCGGCATCAGCTCCGCCGCCTGGTCCGCTCCGATCACCTTGCTTCTTTCGTGCTTCATCTGGACGCTCCTTCCAGGACTGCCTCTTCGAGCCCGGCCGCCACCCGTTCGCCCAGGCCCATGGGCCGGTCCAGGAACAGGGCCGGATCCATGGCGGCCATGGACTTGGAGACCTCTGGTTTGAAGCCCATCATCTCCACGACCTCCCTTGCCAGGCTCAGGCCGGGCGCCACCTCCACCAGAGTGAGCCCGGAAGGGCCCAGCTCGAGCACCGCCCGCTCGGTCACGTAAAGCACCTGCTGGCCCCGCTCGAGGGCCTGCTGCGCGCTGAAGCTCATCTGCTCGACCCGGGGCACGAACCGTCGCGGCCTTCCCTCCCTGGCCACCCGGATCCTGCCGTCCGCGATCTCCACGTGGGCGCCCACGGTGTGGCTCCCCATGAACACGATCTTCTTGGCGCTCTGGGAGATGTCCACGAAGCTGCCGCACCCCTTCAGGGTCCGCCCGTACCTTGTCACGTTCACGTTCCCGCGCTGATCCACCTGGATCATGGGGAGCACGGCCAGGTCCAGCCCGCCCCCGTGGTAGAAGTCGAACATGGAGGGCTGATCGATTATCGCCTCAGGGTTCAGGGCCAGCCCGTAACTGAGCCCGCCGGCCGGCATGCCTCCCACCGCCCCGGCGGCCACGGTCAGGTCGATCTGCTCCAAAAGCCCCTCCTCCAGGGCCACCTGGCTCAAGGCCTCGGTGCTGCCGTGGTACATGTTGACCACGTCCCGCGCCCGCATCTCCATGGCCGCCCTGCGGGCCATGACCTTGTGGAGATCGAGCGGCATGGGCGTTCCGGTCGTAAGCTCCACCTTCACGTCCCCGACGTACGCCGGGTTGAACGGCTCGGAGAAGGTCTGCATGTGATCCTCGGGCAAAGAGACCACGATGTGATCCACCAGATTGCCCGGCACCTTCACCCTGCGGGGATCCAGCGACCCGGATCTGGCGACCCGCTCCACCTGGGCGATGACCACGCCCCCGCACCTCCGCGTCGCCTGGGCGATGGAGAGGTGCTCCAGCGTGGCCGCCTCCCGCTCCATGGAGAGGTTGCCGTCGGTGTCAGCGGTGGTGCCCCGGATGAAGGCCACGTCCAGGCGGAACGAGGGGTAGAAGAGCAGCTCCCGGCCGCCCAGCTCCGCCACCTCCACGAGCTCCTCGGTGGTCACCCTGTTGGCCTTGCCCCCCTCGATCCTGGGGTCCACGAAGGTTCCGAGCCCTATGTGAGTGAACAGCCCGGGCTTGCCGGCCGCCGTGTTCCTCATGAGCTGGGTGATCACCCCCTGGGGAAAGGAGTAGGCCTCCACCAGGTCCTCGGCGATGAGATCGCAGATGGCCGGAGAGGTGGCGAAGTACCCTCCTATGACCCGCTTGAGCATCCCGGCCTGGCCCAGGTGGCTCAACCCCCTGTCCCGCCAGTCGCCCTGCCCGGCCGCGTGCACCAGCACGAGATCGCCGGGACGGCCGGTCTTCCGGTACCTCATGCCCAGAAGGCGGACCAGATGCTCGGGGAAGCCGGCGCCGATATAGCCAGAGGTGACCAGGGTCTGCCCGTCACGCACCAGGTTCACTGCTTCCTCGGCCTCCATCACCTTTCCTCGGGTTCTTTCCATCAGATCGCTCCGTCAGATAGCTCGGTGGTCTGCATCGACCCTTTTGTTAGTACCATACTGCCGCACTTTCCCTCAACGTTTCACATCCTCCCTGCCTGCCCCTGGCACGCTTTTTTCCGTCCTCACCCCAACTTGAACGACCTCGGGTATGGGATCTCGGCGATGAAACGCCTTCCAAAACCAGCGATGGTGCCTGGAAACGCTTGTCGACCGTGCCTCGGACAGACCACGGGTCGGAAAAATCGTTCTTGGAACGTCTTCCGAACATACCCCGGCTCTGTTTTCTCGACGATCCCACGGCCTTTCGAGATACCCCGGGTCTCGTTTTTCGGGGCTCCTTCGGCCTTTCGAGATACCTCGGGTCTCGTTTTTCGGGGCTCCTTCGGCCTTTCGAGATACCCGGGGTCATTTTCCAAGGCGGCCTGTTCGCTTCGGGAAAGACCCGGGGTCGTTTTCCGTGGCTTTTTGTTCGGTTCCGGAAAGACCCGAGGCCATGCTTCTCGGTATTCCCACGGGGTTCGAAGGAGCATCGAGCCTGTTCATGCGGCGGTCCCGCGGTCCTCGAAAGGGCCTTGACGCACGACGGGAGGGAATCGGATGAAAGCTACGCGGGCTTGGGATTGGCAGGGGTCGAAGGCGCGGCCGGGGCCGCAGCGGGCGCGGCCGGCTCCACCTCCTCGCCCGTGTCCGGATTCACGTCACGAAAGCGGCGGCGGCGGTGGTTCTGGCCGATCCGGGTGTTCTGATCCACGATGTGATCCATGAGCAAGGATCGAGTCCGGATGTGATCGGCCGTATCCAGGTTGTACTCGCCCAGGATCTTGGCCACGAGCTGCAGCAGCCTCTCCTGCGCCCTTGCGTCGGCGGCCTCCACCTCGTCGTAGGTGGTCTCTTCCTGTTTCTTCTCGGCCAGGGCGTCCTCGAACTCCGGAAGAAGATCGTCGAGCTGAGAGACGAACGCGCCAAGCGCAAGGGGCTTGACGAAGGGCTCGAGGTCGCCCGCGTCGTCGAGGC
>JAFGFV010000582.1 GCA_016930895.1 Spirochaetales bacterium
CACGATCTTCTCGGCGCGCTGGTAGCTGTCGGGATGGGCGGTCAGGCGCGCCATGAGCTCCGGGGAGTCGGTGGCCAGCTCCTCCATACGCACCAGCTCCGGGGCCAGGGCCAGCATCAGGGAGGTTTCGAGCCAGCCGGCGTGCCAGTCCCCTTCGGCAAAGCCCTTCTTCCAGCCGGTCGCTTCGGGCCCGAACTTCCAGGCCGGGAACAGGCAGATCATGGCCTGCCCGAAAGCGGGGTTGCCGCGCAGCAAGCCCTTGAGGGCCTCCTGGAGGGCGGTGAGGTTCTCGCTGCCCCCGTGGCCGAGAACCAGGTAGAAGTTCCGGAAACCCTGGGCCGCCAGAGAGCAGAGGGTGTCGCTCACCAGCAGGGACATGACCGCCGGGGAGATGTTGATCGTCCCGGGCAGGCTCCCCCCGGAAAAGGCCGCGGCGATGGTGGGGGCCACCAGGACTCCGGTGCGTTTCCCGACCCGGTGGCTCAGGGACTCGGCCACGATGGCATCCGTGGACACCGGGAGGTGATAGCCGTGCTGCTCGATGGTTCCCAGGGGCAGGATGATCGAGCGCTTGCCCTCGAGGTACTCGCGCAGGTCCTTGACGGACATCCGGGTCATCAGCGGAAAATGGGGTGCGTTCACGGCTGCCTCCTGCTCACCCGATCACGGCCACGTCCCAGCCCATCATCTCCCCGAAGCTCACGGCCGTCTCTTCGGAGACCCCGTAGCTCAAGGCCAGGTGATGGGTGCCCCCGAGCTCGCTGTAGCAGGCAAGGAACTCCTCCAGGGGCAGGGTCGGCTTGAACCAGCCCCGGACGCTCTTCTCCATGCGGTCCTTGCCGCGCACCGGCAGCATGGTGGCCGGGGCCACGATCAGGCGGTAGGCGCCCTCCACCAGGGGCTCCAGGGGCAGCAGGTCCACCAGCAGGATCTCCCCGGGCTTGAAGCGCCCGGCCAGGTAAACCGGGTTGTCCGCGTCGCTGAAGGCATAGTCCATCTCCAGTAGTCTGGGTTTGCCGTCGATGAGCCGCCAGTTCATCTCTCCCATGTGGCTCAGGTAGATGGAGCCGTTCTTCCAGTCCGGGCAGAACATCTCCGTGAAGCTCGTCTCGGGCGCCGCGGCCGCCAGGGAGCCGACCAGGCCGGCGGTCAGCAGGTCTCCCTCGCCCCCGAAGCCCACCCCGCGGGCCAGGAGCTTGCTGGCCTGGAGGAAGGGCACGGTCTCCAGGCCGCTCGCGCGGTCCACCTGGAGGAAGTTGAAGGAGAAGGCCCCGATCCCTTCTTCCTCGATCCAGCGCTCGATGGCCAGCCCCGTGCGGACCGAGCGGCGGTAGGCCTCCTCGCTCACCCCTTCGAACTCGAAACGCTCTTCGTCCGCAACCCGTTCCCGCCGCACCTCCTCCTCCGTGATCCCTTCCAGGAGCTTCCGGATCTTCCGCGCGTCCAGGCGTCGGGTCTCCATGCCGAAGGAAGCCTTGAGGTCCGCGGCGGAGACGTAGAAATCCCCCATGCCCTGGAAGGGCTCGCCGATCAGGCCGGCGGTCAGATGGCGCATCCGGTACGCCGCCCTCGCGGCGAGCACGCGGCGGGCCACCCGGTCCAGGACGTCGGACTTCTCCCAGTGCCCGACTTCCACGTGGTAGCCCTTGCCGCGCCGCAGGAGCAGGTTGCACATGTCCTGCACCCCGTGGATGCCGTGGTTGTACATGAGCTCTTCCGGGTCCTGATCCGGACCGTACGCGAAGGTCGGGGTGGTGTCGCAGACGATGAGCGGCAGCTCCGTCCGGGAAAGCGCGTCGGCAGACTCGAGGGAGGGGGAGTAGGCCAGGTGCAGGGTGACGATGGCCTCGGCTCCGCCCCGCTCGAAGCCTGCCACCGCAGTCTCGAACTCGGGCTGGACCCGGCACAGGGGCGAGGTCAGAACCTCCAGGCCGCGCCTGCCCAGCTCCCCGACGATCTGATTGTAGAACAGCTCCATGCGCGGACGGTGCTGGGGCATCCGGTCGTCGTAGAGCTTCAGGTACAGGGGCAGGAGCCCGATCTTGGCCTTGCTTGCGGTCATGCGATTCCTCCTGACGGTGTGACCGGCCGCGCGGAGCGCGACATGGTCGCTTAGATCCCCACAGGCTCCACGCTCTGCTTGCGGTGGGAGACCAGGGCCGCGGTCTGGAGCGCGTGGGACCACCGGGTTTCTTCGGGAGTGAAGCAGCCGAAGGCCGGGGTGCGTCCGTCCAGCTCCTCGAGAAAGGCCCCCCACATCTGCAGGATGGCATCGGGGAAGCCGAACTCGAAGATCCCGCCAGTGATCCCTGGGATCATGGGGGTGTATCCCAGGTCCACCCGCGACCAGGGCTGCTCCTTGCCGACGGTTTCCGAGAAGTAGAAGCTCTTGGGGTCCTGAGTCGTGAAGCGCGCGGAGCCGTTCAGGCCGTACACCTCCAGGAACCAGGTGTTGGTGGCCCCGGGGGCCATGCGCTTGGTCTCCATGATCATCGGGAAGCCGTAGCCGTTGGGGTGGTCCACCTGGCAGACCAGGGTGGCGTTGTCCCAGGTCCTGCAGGGGACCACGCCGCCCTTGCCGTCCGGCCGCTCGGTCACGATCTTGGACAGCACCCCGTACACGCTCTTCGGCAGCCAGCCCAGGCGGAAGGGCACGTGCTCCATGTGGATCCCCAGGTCCCCGAGGCAGCCGTACTCACCGCAGACCTCGACCATGCGCTTCCAGTTGATCGGCTTGTTCACGTCCATGTCGCTGGAGTGGTGGAAGCCCGAGCGCACCTCCAGGATGCGCCCGAAGCGCCCTGCCCGGGCCCAGGCGATCAGGCGCTGGCAGGCGGGGAAGAAGGGGAACTCGGAGGAGCAGCGCACCACCAGCTCCGGGTGCCGGGCCGCCTCGGCCAGGATGGCGGCGTTGGCCTTCTGGTCGATGCCGAAGGGCTTCTCGCCCATCAGGTGCTTGCCGGCCTTCAGGATGTCGACGTACAGGGGCTCGTGGAGGTTGTGGGGTACCGCGCAGTACACCGCCTCGATCTCCCTGGAGGCCAGAAGCTCGTGGTAGTCGGTGGTGGCGATCGTGACCGAAGGGAAGTTCTCGGTGAACCAGGGGTGAGCGGCCGGGTTGGTGTCGCAGACCCCGACGATCTCCGGCACCGGGCCCTCGCTCACCAGGTGGTACCAGCGCCCCACCGCGCTGCCGAACTCCTTTCCCATGAGTCCGAGGCCGATGACTCCGAACTTCACCTTTCTGCGTGCCATCGGTTACAGCCTCCCCAACGCCCCGTCCATCTTGCCGACGATGAAGTCTACCATCTTCGAGGTGGCCGTCAAGGGAAGCTTGGTCAGGGCCGAGGGCGGGCAGTTGGCCTTGTAGGTATGGGCGCTGATGTCGATGCAGGCGGCGTTCATGTGCTCGATGAACTCCACCGCCTTGGCGGTGTCCCGGAAGAAGATCGACGAGAGGTGGCGCTGCCCCTCGATGCGCTCGATGAAGCGGGAATGCTTCTTGGCCAGTGTCCGGAGCTCCTGCTCGTAGTACTCTCCCAGCTCCTTGAGGAAGGCCCCGTTGGCTTCGGCGAAGGCCATGGTCACGAGGTAGGCCAGGGAGGC
>JAFGFV010000107.1 GCA_016930895.1 Spirochaetales bacterium
CTGGTCCGCCTGCCCCGCCCCGCGCCACGCCACCCCGAGGCCGAATCCGGCTTCGGGCAAATTCGGCCAGATGCCGCGGGCGGCGGCGAAGTCGGAAACCGCGCCGGGGAAATCCCCAGTATTGAGATACGCAATACCGCGGCCCATGAGCGCCTCCACCGCGAAGCCCACGTACGGCTCCGGCTCCCGGAACTCCAGGAGCCGGCCGTAGGCATCGGCAGCCTGGGGCCAGGCGCGGCTCCGAGCGTGCTTGTACGCCTGGAGCCACGGCTCCTGCCAATTCGGCTCCGGCTTTCCCCGGAACCGCTCGAGCAGGGGCCCGATCTCGCTCTCTCTCAACGGCCCTTCGCCGAGGGCGCTCTCCTGTGTGAGGACCTCGGCGGGCACGAAATCGCCCTCCCGCTCCAGGGCCCTCGCCGCCTCCCGGCCCGCCGCCTCTTCGTCGCCCGCGAGCCGGTAGAGTCGCGCCAGGTAGTACGGCGCGTCGGGCCGCCCGGCCTCGAGCTCGGCAGCCCGATCGAGCGCGCTCAGCGTGAGCTGGACCCCCGCCGGCCCCTTCTTGAACTTACCGCCTTCGAAGATGAACCATACGCAGCTGAGCCGCACCGCGTCCTGACCCAGGAGCGTGAGCTGGCCGCTCGAGATCTCGACTGCGGCATCGCATACCGCCGCGTCGTGGAGCAGCCGCGCCGCCTCCCGCGCCTCCAGCTCGGCGAACCTCCTCTGCAAGTCGGACCACCCCAGGGCGCCGAAAAGAACGACCAGGACCCCCGCGGCCAGGACCGCGATGCGGTGCCTGCGCAGCCGCCGCGAGGACCTCTTCAACCTCGACTCGGGACGCGCTTCCACGGGATCCCCCCGCACGAAGCGCCGCAGATCCTGGGCCAGCGCCTCTGCGGTCCCGTAGCGATCCGCGGGGTCCTTCCGCAGACACTTCAGCACCACCGTCTCCAGCTCCCTGGGGACCCGCGAATTCAGCTTTCTCGGCTCAACCGGGTCCCGTTCGATAATCTGAGACAATGTATCCTGATGGTCCCTCCCTTTGAACGGCGGCCGTCCCGTTATCACTTCGTACATCGTCGCCCCAAGAGAATAGACATCAGTGCGGTGGTCGATCTCGATCTTGCGCTGACGAGCTTGCTCAGGGCTCATGTAAAGCGGCGTGCCAACGAGGTCACCTGAAACGGTCAGACTCTCCTGCCCCTCCAGTCGAGCCAGGCCGAAATCCAGGATGCGCAGGCGACCGCCTGCGTCCAGGATCAGATTAGAAGGTTTGATGTCCCGGTGGATCACACCCTTAGAATGTGCGTGCTGGAGCCCGTCGGCGACGTCCGCAAAGGCGGCTCCTATTCGGATGAAATAATCCTGCCTGTCCTTCTTGCCGAACGGCGTATCTGATTCAGGTTCAGCGTCCTTGATATTCGCCAGCTGCTGCGCCAGGGTCTCGCCCTCGACGAATTCCATCGCAAAGTAAGGCGTCTGTTCCTTGAGGCCCATTCCGTAGACGGAGACCACGTTCTGGTGGTTCAGTTTTCCCGCAGTCTTGGCCTCACGGACAAAACGCTGGAGCGCACGCTCATCGGCCGCTACCCCAGCAGGAAGAACCTTGAGCGCCACTCTTCTGTCCATCGAGTTCTCCCACGCCTCGTACACAACGCCCATTCCGCCGCGTCCAATCTGGCGGCGCAGCGTATAGTCGCCGAGGGTGCCGAGAGCAACAGACGATTCATTGTCCTGGAAAAGTCCCTGAAGCACGCGCAGTTGAGCGATGAGCTCTTCGGCAACTCTTGGATGGTCGGCTCTGATCTTCTCGATATTGAAGGCCTCTCCGGCATTCAAGCGGTCGACGTACTCGGCAAGTAGTAGCTCAAGCTTGCTGCTGTTCGTATTGTCACTCATCTCCTTTGCCCTCCGCTCTTTCGAGGGAACGGTCGGGAAGATGCAGGCTTTCGGTCTCGCCAAAGGCTGCTTTCAGGTTCTTCAAGGCTCGATAGAGGAGCTTCTTCACCGCGTCCGGTGAGCGGCCCATGCGCTTTGCCGCTTCGGCAAGTGTCAGTCCCTCAACTCTGACGAACATGATAACCTCCCGATGCTCGCTTGTGAGATCGTCGAGAGACTCTTCCAGTCTTCGGAAGCGCTCTTCCCGGCCAAGGGCGCGGCTTGCCGAGACCTGATCCACCGGCACGTCCTCATTTAGCGGTGTTCCCCGTTCACGTGCCCGTTTTCTTGCCACCTGGAGAATAACGTTTTCAGCAATTCCGCCCAACCAGTGGAACAGCGAGTCCTTTCCTCTCCACTCGAATCTGCCGATCGACTGATATGCCCTGAGGAGCGTTTCCTGGTACACATCGTCCACACACACCCCGAAAACGATATGAGCGTTCAGACGAGAAGCAACGAGAGAACGAATTCGACGGCGATGTTGCAGGATGAGCCGCTCGAAGGCTTCCCGGTCGCCGGCTCTCGCTGCCTCGGTCAGTGCTTGGCTGTCATGTGGATCCACCATAAGGTTACTCATTTCATCATCGTTATTCCCGCAAGCCTCTCAATGGGACGCGGAATATCTGAAATGGATCAGATTCTTTCTGAGACCTATTGTAATCCAACGAGTTACGACAAGAAAAGCAGCCGATCCTCGCGCTCCAGGGCCCCCGAGAGGTGCCCGCAGTAAAAGCAGACGCCTGCTCGGTGGCCTCCGTGCTCCGTTGCGGATCCCACTGAACCCCAATTACAACGCCATTGACGTCCCTCCCTCCAACCCCCGTTGCCCAACCCACATTCCCAGGGGATAGTCCCAGCAGGCACTCTCCGAGGAGGAAATCATGACGCCAATCCGCAACGAGAAACACGAGATCATCGCCTACCGCCAGGAACAGCCGGACGGCCAGGTCAAGATCAGAGACAAGCACGGTGAACTGGTGGGGTTGACCGCGCTCGGCCAGACAAGAGCGAAGGATGGATCACTCGCGTCGTTCCAGGAGAATGCGGGGCTGCTATACAATGCCGGCGGACGTCGTCGAGGGCCTTGTTCATGTTAGCCATGATGTGGAAACGATCCAGAATGTGCAGCGCCTTCTGTGCACCTGTTCGGATGACATTCAGATAGGGCTTCCACATATCGCTGCACACGAACTCGATCGCGTCGGACCGTTTCGCCCCGAACCAGGAGAAGAACCCGCGCAGTGTCTCCTCGGTCCGGTCCTTCCCGATCCAGAGCAGTCGGCGACACTCGCCGTTGAGCTGGTACACAACCGTGAGGTAATTGTGCCCCTTCTTGTGGGCGACCTCGTCAACGCCGATCGCCGTGATCCCGGAGAGGTCCTGGTGCTCCCGGCCCCAGGCCACCGCCCATGCGACGGCCTCGTACACCCGGCTCCAGGTGGTGCCGACGACGGAGGCGACCTCATTCCAGGCCAAACGCCGCGCCCAGACCGCCAGAAAGCGGGAAAAGGATGTCGTCAATCGGTGTTTTCCCTGCGCCCAGGGCACTTTTTCGACCTTCACACCGCATCGTTGGCAGTTGACCCGGCGCATGGCGTACAGGAAGACCACGGCAATCCCCCAGAGGGGGACGAACTGAAAG
>JAFGFV010000583.1 GCA_016930895.1 Spirochaetales bacterium
AGCTGCTGGATGAAGTCCATGACCTGCTGGGACTCCTTGACCGAGAGGGCGATGGTGGGCTCGTCCAGGATCACGAGCTTGGCCTTGAAGTACAGGACCCGGGCAATCGCCACCCCCTGCCGCTGCCCCCCGGACAGGGCCTCCACGATCGCCCCGGTGTCACTGATGCGCAGGCCGAGGTTCTCGATGGTCTTCATGCTCTCTTCGTGCATGCGCTTGTGGTCCAGGATCCCGAGCCCCTTGGTAAGCTCCCGGCCCATGAACACGTTCCGGGGGATGGACACGTGGGGGGCCAGGGCCTGCTCCTGGTACACGGTCTCGATCCCGAGGGCCTTGGCGTCGCTCGGGGTATTGATGCGCGCCTTCTTGCCCTCGAAGTAGATCTCCCCGCGATCCGCGGTGTGGAACCCGGAGAGGATCTTGATCAGGGTCGACTTGCCCGCCCCGTTGTCCCCGACCAGGCCCAGGATCTCGTCGTACCTGACCTCTAGGTTCACCCCCCGGAGGGCGCAGACCCTGCCGAAGTACTTGTCGATTCCCACCATGCGGACCAGGTTGCCGTCGCCCGACCTGCGGTGTTCCCCAGCGGCTTCCGTGTTTGCCGATCGCGTATCAGCCATGTGCTACTCCTTGTCTTTGCTCGAAAAAAGCGTCCGCCCTGTCAGCGGTAGCTGAATCGGGAAATGACCTTGTTCAGGACGGCGAACAGGATGACCACCGCGCCGATGAAGGTGCCGATCCCGAAGGCCGGGAACCCCAACAGAATGACCCCGTTCTCGATGATCTGGATGGTCAAGGTGCCGAGAAAGATCCCGAGGACGCTCCCGATCCCGCCCATCAGGGCCGTCCCGCCCACGACCGCGGAGGCGATGGCCTTGAGCTCGAAGCCGACCCCCTGGTTGGCAGCAAACGACTCGATGCGCAGGCACTGCATCAGGCCCATGACGCTGCACAGCACGCCGACGATGATGTAGCAGATGATCTTGACCCTGTCCGTGTTGATGCCCATGGCCAGGGCCGCGGTCTGGTTGTCCCCGGTCACGAAGATCCAGTTCCCGAACCGGGTACGGTGCAGCACGATCCCGAGCAGGATGGCGATGCCCACGAACCACAGGGCCTGGACGGGGAAGATCCCGCCGATGCTGCCGACGAACATGTTCTCCAGCCAGGAGCCGAAATCCAGCCAGGAGCGGATGCCGATGGGCATCATCCGGGAGGCAGCGTACACGAGGCCCCGCCAGAAGAGCATGGTCCCCAGGGTCAGGATGAACGACGGCAGGCGGGTCCGGGTCACCAGCAGGCCGTTGAGCAGTCCGATCACCACGCCGACGCAGAGGGTCAGGATCAGGTCGATCCACAGGGGCAGCCCCATTCCCAGGAGCTTCACGAAGACGAAGGAGCTCATAGGAATGGTGGAAGCCACGGAGAGGTCGAACTCCCCGCAGATCATCAGAATCCCCACGCCGAGGGCCACGATGCCCAGGTCCGGGGCCAGCCGGGCCAGGGAGAACAGATTGGCCCTCTGGAAGAAGGTGTGGTTGGGCGTGAAAATCTGGAATACGGCCAGCAGGGCGACGAACACGATCAGGGTGAATGACACCTTGTAGGCCATCAGTCTGGAAACGAGCTTCTTCTCGGCCACGACGGCTCCCTTCGATCCTCAGGTGCGGAAAAAGAGGCGGCTGGGCGGCCGGAATCGGCCGGCCCAGCCGCTGGATTGGCGCTGTCTCTCTACCGGATGTTCTGCGGCGAGAGCTTCTCGATCAGGCTGATGTTGTCCTTGGTGATGAGGAAACCGCCCGTGTCGATCTGGGGCGCAAACCCGTATTTCTTCATCAAGTACAGGACGTACACGGAGAAGTAGCCCTGCAGGTACTGCTGCTGGTCGATCGAGGCCACCATGTAGCCGGTCTTGAGGCCGGTGAGGGTACCGGGGGCCGCATCGAAGCCGCCGCCCAGGATGTCCCCGGCCCGCTTGCCCGCGTTGCGCATGGCGGAGGTCAGACGGTCAGTCGTGATCCCCCCGAGCCCGAACATGAGCTTGACGTCGGGATGCCCGATGATGTAGGAGGTGATGCGCTGCTCGGCGGTGGTCATCTCCAGGGTGCAGTCCACGATCTCCGGCTCGCCCGGGATGCCGTACTCCTGCATGGCCCTCTTGATGCCGCTCGAGCGGACCACCCCGTAGTTCGCCCCGGCCACCTCGACGGCGCAGGCCACCTTCATGCGGCTGAGGTTCCAGCCCTTGGCCTTGGCGGCGGCGAATACGGCCCGGCCGATCATGAGGCCGGCGCGGGACTCGTCCTGCCCGATGTAGGCCAGCCGCGCATTGCCGGCGGAGCCCTCCTGGTCGTCGTTGTTGCAGCCGATGACGTTGATGCCCTTGGCGATGGCGTCGGCCACGGGCTTGTCCCACACGTCGTTGTTGTTGATGACCAGGGAGATCCCGTCGGGCCTCATGGCCACGGCCTCGGCAAAGCGCTTCTGCTGGAGGTTCATGTCGCTCCCGCAGAGATCGATGTCCGCCCGGCAACCCAGCTCGTCGGCGGCGTCCATCATGCCCTTCTGGAACACCGCCCAGAAGGGGTCATTGCCGCCATGGGTGACCAGGCGGAAGTACATGCCCTTGCCCGGCTTGGCCTGGGCGAAGGCTCCCACGGAGACCAGCAGCATCAGCGCCACCAGGACCACGAGGACTTTGAGAATTCGGCGTTTCATTGACTTTTCCTCCTTCTGAATAGGAATCTCGAACCCAATTCTCAGCTTCCAGTACAACACCGAACCTGCGAGCTGTCAAGGAAAAATCGGCTGTTCGGACCGGACAGGAATCTGAGCTTGACTTGACAGCCGGCTCCCGTGACATAGAATAGCCCCATGACATCCAGAGAGCGCGTGCGCAAGGCCCTGTATCACCAGGAGCCCGACCGGGTCCCGGTGGACAACAACGGGATCGTTTCCAGCATCCACGAGGTGGCCTACCGGAACCTCCTAGCCGCCCTCGAGATCCGGGAGGAGCCGGTGATCCTGGATCCGGTCCAGCGGATCGTCCTGAACAGCGAAGCGGTCCTGCGGGCACTCGAGGTGGACACCCGCTACCTGTACCCGAATGCCCCCTCCCACTGGGAGTACCGGGAGCGCCCGGATGGCACCTGGACGGACGAATTTGGCTCCGGGTTCCGGCGCACGGAGTTCTACGCCGAGTGCGTGGCCCCGCCGCTGCGCGGCAAGAGCCTTGAGGAGATCAAGCGCTACCGCTTCCCCGATCCCGTGGACCCGGCCCGTTTCCGGGGCCTCAAGGAAAGGGCCAGATCGCTATACGAGAGCACCGGCTACGGCCTGGTGTCCGGGCCGATCATCTGCCTGGACTACATCCGCTGGATCCTG
>JAFGFV010000584.1 GCA_016930895.1 Spirochaetales bacterium
AAGCCTTCCGCATCCCCTGCCAGGATCCTCTCGATCATCCGGCGATCCTCCGCTTCCGCCCGCTCGAGCAGCGCCTGACTGAGGGTCAGCTCCTGCCCGAAGCGCCGGCCCAGGTGGCTCAGGTCCACTGCGGCGATGCAGCACGCCGACGCACCCCGCTCGGCCAGGGTCTCCGCAAGTGCCTCCAGGAACTCCCTGACCTCGGCCTCGTCCTCGGGCAGCCCCGACGTGGCGGCCTTCTCGAAGCCGCCGCACAGGATCGGGAGCAGTCGAACAGGCTTTCGGCCGCCGTACAGGTACTGCAGGAAGACCGCCTGGAACTCCACCGAGTGTTCGCTGCGGTGGACGAACTCGTCCTCCAGGAAATCGCTGCGGAGACGCCTCGCCAGGCTGTCGGCAAGCTCCCGGTCCAGCGGTACGGTCCCCAACGGAGTGCCGAAGTCCTTCCCACACAGGGCGAAGCGCCGCCGCATCGGCGCGTGGGCGATGCCGAGGACCACGAAGCTGTCGGCTTCGCCCGCCCGGTCCAGCTCGGCGTAACCGGCAGCGTAGCAGCGCCCGCCGCGCTGCAGGTCTATGTGGGGGGCAATCAGGGCGCGCAGAGGCCCGGTTCCAGGCCACTGCGCGGCGCGCCCCGCAGTCGGGGCTCCCGTCGAGCCCGCACCCGGGGCCTCCGGCAGGCCGGAGGACTCCGCAGGGTCCGCCACCCCGGATACGGACAGGCCGTCGAACAGCCCCCGGAGCTGCTCTCCGAGCGCCGCTGGCTCCGCCCGGTATGCCGCGCCGGCGTGGCTGGGCGGCCGAACCGGGTCCGAGCGGAAGGCCGCGACGGCCCGGTCCCGGGCTTCCCGGAAACGCTCGCTTTCCAGGAACAGGCAGCCATCGAGCTGCTCGACGATCTCCTCTACCTTGCCGCTCGGAAGGATGGTGCCGAAGCGCCTGGAAAACTCGTACTGGACGTCTCGAATGGTGTGCCGGCCGTCGAACAAGGAGACCACGAACAGGGCTTCCTGGGGCAGGAACACGAGCTGGTCCGAGAAGCCCAGGGGATCGCGCAGGCATACCAGCCCGTCTTGCGTGGCGATTGCCTCTACCGGCCGCAGCTTCGGATTTTCCATGATCGGCAGCAGATCCTGGTCGGGATACTATCCTTAGTACTTGCCGTAGTCCAGAGCTGTGTCGAAGAACGCAATTACGTTTTCCGGCGGCACGTCTGACTGGATGTTGTGAACCGACGCGAACACGAATCCGCCCCCCGGGGCAAAGTCGTCGATTCGGCGCTCCACCTCCCGACGAACGTCCTCCGGGGAGCCCTGGCTCATGACTGCCACCGGGTTGGCTCCTCCGCCCCAGAAGCTCAGGTCCTTGCCGAAGTCCCGCTTGAGGCGGTCGCTCTCCATGCCCGCGGCGTGCACCTGGACGGGGTTCAGCACCTGGACGCCGATCTCGATCAGGTCCGGAATGAACTCCCGGATGGCCCCGCAGGAGTGGAAGTAGACCTTGGCGTCGGTCCTCTTGCGGATCGCGGCGATCACCCGGGCCTCCCGGGGCTTGAAGACCTTGCGATACAGGGCCGGCGAGAACAGGGGCCCGTCCTGTCCGCCCAGGTCGTCACCGATCTGCACGACCTGCACCAGGTCCCCGATCTCCTCCATGTACCTCGCCCAGAAGGCCTCCATCCACTCCGTGATCCTCTCGGTCACCAGCTCCAGGGTATCGACATCCGCGGCCATGTCGTAGTAGGCGTCCTCCATGCCCCGAAGCCAGTAGGTGTGTTCGTACACCCCACCGGTGGGAGCGTAGGCCACGATCGCCTTGTCGGTATCGCGCAGAAGGCTCTGGACCCGCTCCCGCAAGCCCTCGAAGCGGCTGGAGGCTTCGGGATCAGGCAGCTTGTGCGCGCGGATCTCGGCCGGGCTCTTGCCGGCCCAGATAGTGCTCTCGAAGTCGAACCAGATGCCCCCGTCCACCGGCTGCCGGTAGACGGTTCCCCATTCGTCGCGGTACTTGCGGAACTTCTCCTCGGTGTAGTACTCGAAGCGGTACGGTGCAGCTGGACTGGCATACACCGGCAGGCAGTCCGCCTCGAAGCGCTCCAGAAGGCGCGGGTCCGGAAACACGATCTGCTGGAATGGATCCTGGATGCGCTCGTCCCCGCCGCTCAGGCCCAGTCGCTCCTTGAGCTTGCGGTGCCCGAACAGGTGAATGCTGTCGTGCAGGCCGCCGAAGCCGATGGGGACCCGGTCGGGCTCCTTGTGGTTCAGCGCATCGATGACCCGCTGCCGTGGCGTGTAGTGCATCTGTCCCCCCCTCGCTCGCCCGGATCGCCGCAACTAGAAGGCGACTCCGGACCTCAGGATGATGTTGGCATACGGGGTACACTCCCCCGAGCGGATGCCCCCCCGAGTCGCACCCGCCCGCTCCTTGGACTCCCCGTGGGAGACCGTCTGGATGCGCTGCTCTCCGAGCCGCCGGGCGATCTCCCTGTACACTCCGGGAACGAGCGCCAGATCCTCGCGCCGCACACCGGGTGAAATCGGCAGCCGGGGCCCGGTCGCGCGATGCACGGCGCGGCCAATGCATTGAAACATACCTCGAGCCGGTTGTCAAAATGAACTCGGCCTGCCTGGCCATGTCTGCCCTCCAGGAACGGGGGCGAGAGTTCACCGCCGTGCTCGCCTCCAACGACATGATGGCCTTCGGGGCTATCAAGGCCCTGTCGGCCAGGGGCCTGCGGGTGCCCGAAGACGTGTCCCTCATGGGCTATGACGACATCCCGCTCTCATCGGCCATCAGGCCTGACCACGGTGTACCAGCCGCCCTTCGAAATGGGCAAGGCAGCCACCATCCTGCTGTTCGACCTGATGCACAAGCGGGTCCGGGCCCAGCAGCACGCGGTCCTCATGCCCAGCCTGGTGATGCGGGAGTCCTGCGTCAGCCGGTAGGCGGGGGTCTCGCTATCCGGGCACGGTCCACCCGATCCGTTCGTGCGCTACGTTCGAACCCCT
>JAFGFV010000585.1 GCA_016930895.1 Spirochaetales bacterium
GCGATGAACCCCAACACCGTCGCCGCAGCGGCGATCAGGGTGAACACCACCAGCACCACTCCCGTCGCCACTCGCCAGCGAAAGCGTTCCTGCTCTTCGGACAGCCCGACGGCGTAGTACAGGTCCTGACCGGTCCAGCCTCGCCGCTTTCTCCCCGGCAGCACGACCAGGAGGACTGCGCCGGCAAGCGCAGCCGCCGCGACCGCAATCCCCGCCGTACCTTCCAGCGGGAAGGGGAGCAGGGCGCAAAGCTTTTCGGCTTCGGAGGCCGCGGCCAGGCCGGCCAGCAGCGCCAGGGGACCAGCGATACTCAGAGAGCGGGCGAACAGCAGGGCGGCACCCAGGGCCGCCGGGACCTGCCACAGGAGGCCCGGGTACGACAGAGGCACGAGCACGAACAGGAGGGCCGGCACTACCAGGCGGCCGGGGGCGCGGCGGAGGATCAGGAGGTTCTCCACCACTCCGATGACGAACAGGACCGTAACCCCCATGGCGGCGAGGTGAGCGGCCCGCCCGGCCGCGCCTGGGGCCAGAGACACGAGGAAGGGCGGAATGCCCGCCGGCAAGCGGAACCCACCCTGGGAGGACAGCAGGCTGTGGTAGAACACGCCGAGCAAGGCGCCCGCCGCGAGGGACGGTAGAATGTTCCGGGGAGTGAAGGCGCGGAAGCGCAGGAACTTCAGAAGCCGCAGCCTCCGGGGGGCCAGGCACCAGAGCAGGGGCAGCAGCCCGCCCAGAAGGGCCGGTAGCACCCGGCTCATGTACGGAGGCTGCAGGGAAAGGCGGTCCATCCCGAGAGTCAGTCCCCAGGTCAGCGCCGCGAACAGCAGGATCATCCACCCCAGGGGCAGCCCGCCGAGGGTCCGCCGGGCCCGGGGTCGTGAAGACTGGCGGCTTTTCGCCTGCTCGCTGGAATTCTTGTGGGCCAGCAGCTTGTTGGCGAAGAAGCGGCTGCCCATCCAGGCCGACCAGGCTCCTCCCTGCTCCAGGGGCGCCAACTCCGCCGAGGCGACGCTGCTGCGCAGGTGCAGGGCGTCTTCCCTGAGGGTCGCCGGGCAGTCGCGGCCGCAGAAAACCAGCATCGGGGCTTCGAGGGCGGCGAGTCGGCGGTAGGGTATTTCCCCGCGGCGGGATCCTAGTTCCCGGCGCAGCTGCTGCGGCGACATCCCGGCGCCCAGGATCCCGGCCAAGCCCTGGCGATGGAAGGCCGGCAGCGCCTCGTGTCCGGGACGGCGCGCCTGAGATGTCTTCTCGCCGTGCTCCGGATCCTGCACCGGCCCGTGCTCCGGCGGTTCGGACCAGAGGCGTTCGATCAGGAACAACGCCAGCTCCCGGCGGCGCAGACCGGCCAGCTCTCCGCCCGCAAGCTCGCGAAGCTCTCCTGCCGTCGCCAGCGCCTGCAGGCGTTCCCGGAAGCTCAGGTCCGGGTCGACCAGGATCACGGAGGCGACAGACTCGGGATGCCTGCAGGCGATCTCCAGCACCAGCGGGCAGGAGGCCAGGTGTCCCAGCAGATGGACGCGGGCAGCGCCCAGGGCTTGTTTCAGGGCCCCGAAGCTCTCCTCCACGGCCGCGAGCGGATCGACCGGTCCGGCAGGAGCGGGGTTGCGCCGGGTTCCCGGCAGCTCCAGGTAGCCGACCCGGAAGTAGTCGTGGAACGGATCCAGGAGATCGTGGAGGATCTCGTGGGAGAACGCGGGGTGGCTCGGGAAGGCAACGAGGGGGCTGCGGTCGCTGTCCGGACCGGACAGCTCCAGCCAGAGCCGCTCGACCCGCTCCCCCTTGCAGCCGATGGAGCCGGGCACCAGGGCAGCGTAGGCCTCCGGCGAGGGCTGCGGGAAGAGCCGTCCCACCGAGATGGGGAAGGGCTCCCGGCACCGCGAGCAGCGGATCCGGACCTGGTGGCCCCGCGGCACATGTTCGGGGACCTTCAGGGCGCCACGGAAACCGCAGGACGGGCAGCGGAACTGCATGCGGTATGATTTGCAGAAAGTCACGCCTTTGTCAAAGCCGGAAAGACCTGCGGTTCGAGATCCTTCGTGCCGAGAAGCTTCCCTATCGCCCGCCGCCTCCGGTATAATCCCAAAGCGAGCCTCAAACGATGTCGAAAAACGGAGATGATCCTCCTCGTCCCTTTTCCCTGCTGGTCAAGCCGGCGTCGGCGGACTGCAACCTCCGCTGCACCTACTGCTTCTACCTGCCCAAGGCGGCGCTGTACCCGGCTCCCCGGCGCATGAGCCGGGAGACCCTCGAGCGGCTGATTGCCACCTACATGGCCACCGAGCAGCCCCAGTACGTGTTCGGCTGGCAGGGCGGCGAGCCCACCCTCATGGGCCTGGAGTTCTTCCAGGAGGTCGTGCGCCTTCAGAGCCGCTACGGAAAGCTCGGAGCGGTGGTCGCCAACGGCCTGCAGACCAACGCCACGCGGATCAGCGGGCAGCTGGCGGAGCTCCTCGCCCGGTACCATTTCCTGGTGGGGGTCAGCATCGACGGTCCCGAGGAGCTCCACGATGCCTCCCGGCGCGGGCCGGGAGGGGCGGGATCGTTCCGGGAGGTCGCGCGGGGGATCGAGCTGCTCCAGAGCCACGGGGTGGCTTTCAATGCCCTGGTGGCTGTGAGCACGGTCAACGTCGACAGGGTGGAGGAGGTGTACCGCTTCCTGGTGGAGAGGGGCATCCTGCATCACCAGTACATCCCGATCGTCGAGTTCGACGGGGACGGCAGGCCGCTGCCGTTCACCATCGGTGCGGAGCAGTGGGGACGGTTCCTGATCCGCCTGTTCGCGGCGTGGTATCCGGACCGCTACCGCGTGTCCGTCCGGCACTTCGACGCGGTGCTGGCCCGCCTCGTGGACGGGACCGAAGCGGTCTGCACCATGGGGCTCGACTGCCGTTCGTA
>JAFGFV010000586.1 GCA_016930895.1 Spirochaetales bacterium
GTCGAAGCTGCCGGTGGTGCGGATGGAGTATTCCTCGAGAAAGCTCCGACTCACGACGGAGTAGGAGTTGCTCAGGGCGAGCTCGCGCTCCAGAAAGGAGGTGAGCTCGGCGGTCTCCGTTTCGGTGAACTGGCGCGTGAAAGGAGGAAACAGAAGCAGCCGGGGCTTGCGGGTGAAGGCGAGGGGGCCGGAAAAACAGAGCACGAGCTCCACGATTGCCAGGGCGGCCATGACCGCGCCGAAGAGGAGGGGCATGCGCCTCCGGATGGGACCACCTGCAGTCTCAATCGTTTGCGTTTCCATCATGCCAGGAAGAGTGCAAGGGCCGTGCCAATGCCCAGACGCAGGGTATTTCTCTGTTGAGCATAGAGTTGGGTGATCGGATAGCGGAGTTGATCCTGCTCAACTTACGCCCCAGGCGGACCGTGGCCAGGGCTATTTCTCTAATGCCCAACGAATTGCAGCACAGATAGACCGCCACCGGCGACGGATGTTGACGGGGGTGGCAGTCTGGGTCGTACGGGCGGCCGGGGGGCGCGGCGGTTAGTCCGGGGCTGGCCGCGGGACTCACGCCACGGTCCTTCCGGAAGAAGTTGACCAGCGTTCTCGGTCCGTGGCGGCCGCCCGTTACGATTTCGTGCAGGCCGATCGCTACAACCTGGCCTGGGTCCAGGCGACGCGGGGCTGCCCTCACGACTGCAGCTTCTGCGTGGCCTCGAGCGTTTTCGGGCGAAAGGTCCGGTATCGTCCCGTCGACCACGTCTCGCGCGATATCGAGATCATCAAGGGCTTGTGGAATTACCCTAACGGCAGCTTCCTCGCCGGCAACCTCATCACGAGCCGGAGATACTCCCTCAACCTGTTTCGCGAGCTGCGGGGGCTCGACATTCGCTATTTTATCCAGACCGACATTTCCGTGGGCGAGGACGACGAGCTGCAGCAGATCGATCGACAGGGTTTCAAGCATCGCTACTTTCGCAAGTATGCGAGCCTGATCCAGAAGATCCAATCCCTGGGCATCGGTGTGTTCGGGGCCTTCATCGTGGGATTCGACCAGGAGACTCCGGAGAGCATCGCGAGGTTGGGGGAGTTCATTTGCATCAACCGCCTGTATGCCTCGCAGATCACGATCCTGACTCCCTATCCGGGTTGCAGGGTTCGGGCAGCCTTGGAGGCTGAGGACCGCCTGCTGGACCTGGACTGGTCGCACTACAACTGCACCGAGGTCACCTTCGTTCCCCGCAACTTCACACCTTCCGAGCTCCAGGGGGCCTACAACCGTCTCCACGAGCGGGTGTACGCGCGGGAAGAGCTCGAAAAGACGGCACGGTATTTCATCGAGAGATTCAAAGGTCGATGAGGGCACGAATGCTTGAGGCCGGAGTGCAGCGGGCAGTGGGGCCGTAGCGCCTGTATAGCCGAACTTGAGCAACATTGGTGCCGAAAAAGGCCAAATCAGCCTCCCCAGAAAAGCGGGCGTGCTGTAATTCTTTGCGGTGTATAGACGGGGTCTCATGGAGGTGGGCCGAATCGGTATGTAGTCACGAATAGTGGTCGATAGATATTGACAGCTCCCCTCCCTTCGGCTATACTGCCGTCATGTTCATCATGCCGGCCCGCAAGCGGCAAGGCGACAAGACCTACACCTACTACAACCTGGTCACCACCGTGCGCACCCCCAAAGGTCCTCGCCACCGGGTGGTGTTGTCCCTGGGTAGTCTTCCGGGGCTCTCCCGGGAGCAGATCAAGCTCCTGGGTCGCTTGATCACCCAGAAGCTCGGGGGGACCTTGCGGCTGTTGCCGGAGGCCTCCGCGGCGCTGGAGGCGCGGGCTGAACGCATCGCCGCCCTGGTGGCGGAGAAACGGGGTCGAGAGGGACAGCAGGGCGAGCAGATCCGTTTGGATCCGGAAGCGATCCGCTTGAGCGAGGCGCTGGTGTTGGGGCCGGTGTACGTGGGGCTGGAGCTGTGGCGGAAGCTGGGACTGGAGGAGATCTTGAGCGGCTGTGGGTTCTCGCCCCGCCGGCGGCATCTGGCGTGCGCGGAGGTCATCGCCCGGCTGGTGGCCCCGGGCAGCGAATTGGCCACCAGTGCCTGGGTACCGTGCACAGCGTTGGGCCTGCTGCTGTACGATCGGCTTGCGTATCTGAACAAGGACGCGCTGTACCGGGTGAGTGATCGTCTGTGGGCTCAGCGCGAGAAGATCGAAGCGGGGTTGGCCGGTAGGGAACGGCACCTGTTTGCGCTGGAGGAGTGCTACATCCTCTATGACCTGAGCTCGACGTATTTCGAAGGGCAGTGTCCGTACAACCACAAGGCCAAGCGGGGCTACTCGCGGGATCACCGCAGGGATTGCAAGCAGGTGGTGGTAGGGATGGTGTTGGACGAGGCGGGATTCCCCAAAGCCACCGAGATCTACGAGGGCAATACCCCGGACAAGCGCACCCTGGAGAGCATGCTGGAGGGCTTAGAGCGGCGCGTGGGCAAGCCCGACCAGGCCCCGACGGTAGTGATGGATCGCGGGATCGCGACCCAAGAGAACCTCAAGCGGCTGAAAGAGGCGGGCTATCACTACCTGGCGGGCTGTCCCGGGGAGCAGCGGGATGAGTGGATCGGGGTGATCCAGGCCAACGCGTTTCGCCACGTCGAAGCGGCCAGCAAGGACCACCCTGGGGTGGAGGTGTGTGTGCAGGCCCGCCAGGGGGAGCGGTATCTGTTCGTGCGCAGCCCCGTACGGGTGCAGAAGGACAAGGGGATCCGGGAGCGCTTCGTGGAGCGGATGCAGGGGGGTCTACAGCGGCTGGGGCGGCAGGTGGAGCAGGGCAGACTCAAGGATCCCCACAAGATCCAGCGGCGGATTGGGAAGCTCCAGGAGCGCCACAAACGCGGGGCACGGTTTTTCCGCATCGAGCTCCAGGAGCAGGGCGACTCAGCCAGACTGCACTGGGAACAGGACGCACAGAAACTCCTGGAGGCGGAGCTGCTGGACGGGTGCTACACGCTCAAGACCGACCGTGAGGATATCCCCGAAGAGACCTTCTGGTCGCTGTTCACGATGCTCAACCGGGTGGAGCGCTCCTTTCGGTACCTCAAGAGCTCCTTGGGGATTCGGCCCAACTTTCACCAGCTGGGCAAGCGGGTGGAGGGACATATCTTTATCTCCATCCTCGCCTATCACCTGCTGCATGCCGCCGAGCAGATGCTGCTGGCCCATGGGGATCACCGCTCCTGGCCGACGATCAAAGCGGAGTTGGATACGCACCGGGTGATGACCTTGCGGCTCACCGATTCCGATGGTCGGGTGCATCATCGACAGACGGCCACCACCCCCACCGACGCCCAGAAGGAGATCTACCAGAAGCTCCGGCTGCCCGAGCGGCCGCTTCCCAACCGACGCTATGTGCTCTAGCCTGCAGTGTAGTCACGAAAAACGGACCCCCGCCCTTGTCGTGTAACGACTTACGCGCCATGATGCTCAAGTTCGGGCCTTCAGAAAGCTGGGCGAAGACTGCTCCGAGGCCGCGACGCCTCGTTCGGGCGCTTCGTGTCTTGGATCGGCCTTTTCGGAAGGTGTTCCCAGGGGGGGCAATCGAGAGTATACTTGCGCCAAGAGGCATTTCCGGGAGGACACAGCATGGGCAATACTTACACTGCGATCAC
>JAFGFV010000587.1 GCA_016930895.1 Spirochaetales bacterium
CCAGGTCCAGGCGTCCGAGCAGGCCGGGAGGCAGGGCGTCGGCCAGGAGCTCCCGGGTCAGATCGGCCCGGCCGAAGGCGGCTCGGAAGAAGCGGTCGTGGGGCTGATGCAGCTGCCTCATACCTGGGAACAACGGGGCTTCGGGGCGTGGTGCTTCATGGCTGGCAGGGGGTCTTGCGTGAAGGACCGGCGGGGCGCCGGGCGCGTGCAAACGGCGCAAGACACGCCCGGCTTCTACACGCCGAACGGGTGATTCAAAGCACCCACCGTCCGGGTCCGGCGGCGACGCATGTCGCGCCCTGGACACCATAGAGCGCCTGCTGGGGGCGGTGTGCGCTCCCCAGGCCGCGGAGCTGGCCAAGGCGAAAGGGGGACCGCTTCCGGCAGCAGTGAGGCGAGCAGGCGCGCAGACGCGCACGCGCGGAGGCGAGCACCCGCACCGAGCGGGCCCCGGCCGGCGGGCTTCCGCTGAGTGCAGGGACCCGGGGGAGCTCTGCCGGCACACCTACATCACCGAAGGCCTGCTGCACCTCTTGGTCGAGGCCTTGAAGCGGCTGGGCGGCCGGGGCGGGGGCGGGGGCGGGGAGCCGGGGAACAGAGCTTCAGACCAACTTCGGGGGAGGCAAGACGTATTCGCTCCTGGCCCTGTACCACCTGTTCTCGGGCGCCGCACCCGGGGAGTTGGCCGGGATCGAGGACATTCTTACCCCCGAGAAGCTGTCGCTTCCCCGGAAGGTCAACCGCGGGGTGATCGTGGGCAACAAGGTCCAGCCCAGCCTGGCCCGTGGGCCAGCCCAGCGTCAAGCCGGACGGCACCCGGGTGAACACCCTGTGGGGCGAGATCGCCTGGCAACTAGGCGAGTCGGCCGGAGGCGGGAAGGGGGATGGCAGTTCGTTGTCACCCGGCCCGGAGAAGACAAGCGACAGTGGTATCAGCAGCTCTGCTGTCTACTCCGCCAGCTCGATCAACACAAATCCCTGTAGACCATACGACTTGTACGGCTCACCGGGCCCTGCGGCTCCAACATTCTCTGATCGAACAGAGAAGGTCCCGTCAGCGGCCGTGATGTCCGTCCAGGCAACGACGTACCCGTCTCCCGTGTTGTAGCCTGTGTTCATTTTGACCACGTCCTCGCTCACGTCCATGACGCCGGCACTGCTGATATTCGCGTACGTGTCGGCGCCGGAAATCGCGAACTTGGTCCACCTGGAACTCGCCCCCGATCCTTCATAGCTGGTACCAGGGAATGAGGTGCTGTCCCGGTTTGCAGTCGTGATGAATGCGTATTTCTTTGCGGGATCCAAACCGGCAAACGTGGCCTGGTAGTACCAATCCGAAGCGCCGCTGTACGAGGCGATTTCCTGGAGATTGACGATCCCTGCGAATACCTCGTGCGCATCCGTTCCGGCAGGGAATTCCACACTTGCGTTCCACGGGGCGAGATTGCTCGATTCCATCGTGACGTCGATGGACGTCGAGGTCCCGTCGGCGTACTTCAGCAGAGTGTCCGTAGGATCGTTATGATCGATCTGGGTGACATTGGCGGCGTTGCCAGTCGCCGACCCAACGCAGTCGTTGTACGCTGTCCAGGACGCCGTCAGATCGGCCTCTTGGTACGTGATCGGATCGTCCTCCTTCTCACCGGGCTCGTTGAACAGGCTGCAACCTGCAGCGATGGCTACCAGCGATACGAGAGCCATTCGAAATAGGATCCTGAAGTCTGCCAACATCGTCATCCTCCTGAGCGTCTTTCAACCGCCTTGTGACAAGTTCTAGAATATCGCCACTGTGAGCTGATTTCACGGCGGAATTTCTAGAGTGGTCCTCTGTCCTTCTCGTAGGTGTTCGAGGGTCACACCAGGGACGATAGAGCCGGCGGCCGGGACCGAGTGCCGTCCGACGGGTGCCGATAGAGGCATCAACTCATTCCGACAGCTTGCACCGTGCGTCTGGGTGTCGACCGCCCCACTCACCCGCTCGGCGTGCGCCCGCAACAAGTCCCCCCGCCTGCAGCTCCTGGGAGGGCTACCAGAAGCTGCCAAGCTATCCTGCATATCTCAGTGTGCCCTGGAAGGCGCACTGTCTTTCGCAGGTGCGAAACCCGCCCGGCAACTGTCGCTCCAGCTCAGCATGTACGCGTCGGTTCTTGTCGTCTACAGCATCAGCGTGTTCGCCGGCGGGTTCCTGGGGGTGGGAGCGTGAAGTCGAGGGTGGCCCGATGGGCGGGTCTGGCGCTCACGGCTGCCGGAGGATTGCTCGGCGCCGCGGTGCTCAGCCGCCCTACCCGTATCTGATGAACCCCCGCTACCGGTGGCTCTCGGTGATCGGGTTCACCGGGATCCTGGTTCTCGGGATCGTCCGCGTCTTCCGGCCGCCGGTTTCACCGCGCCTGTCCCGGGTGGTGCCGATGGTGCTGCTCCTGGGGCTCATCGGGCTGGGTCTCTGGGGACCGGGCCGGGCGGGCGGAAGGGGAGGGACCGCCGCCGCGGAGGGCGGTCGACGCTGGGAACCCCTGGTCGAGGCCGAGGGCCTTCCCGCCGGGTACGTGCCGATCAACACGGGGGAGCTCTACCTCCTGGCCAAGGCGGGGCTGGCCGACACAGGCGGGCAGCAGCGCTACGTCCTGCGCGGCATGGTCAAGCGGACGCCCGAGCTGGACCGGCAGGGCGAGCTCGCCCTGGTGCGGGTGGACGGGGTGTTCTACACAACCCTGCAGAACCTCTACCGCCTGCTGCCGGAGCGAGTGGAGCCCATCGAAGCGCCGAGCCCGCCGTTCATCTAGGAGCTCCGCGGCGAGCCGCCGCACGCCTACTGAGGCCGGCGGGAGGCCAGGCGCCGGGCCAGCGGACCGAGGGCCACCACCAGCAGGTACACGATCCCGGCGAGCATGATGACCGTCGCTCCGGCCGGCAGGTCCGGACGGTAGCTCAGGGCCAGGCCGCCGACCATGAACACGAGGTTCAGACCGATGGCCACGAGGATCGTCTGCCAGAGCTGCCGGGTCAGGAAGGCTGCGGCGGCTGCCGGCAGCGAGAGCAGGGCGATGACCATGACGATCCCGACGACCTGGACCAGGGTGACCACGGTCAGAGCGGTGAGGCAGAGCAGCAGGATGTAGTACAGCTCGACGGACACTCCCCGCAGACGGGCGAACTCCTCGTCGAAGCAGATTGCCTCCAGCTGGTGGTAGAACAGGAAGCTCACCGCGACCACCAGCAGATCGAGCCCGACGATGAGCAGCAGGTCCGTCTTGCGCACCATCAGGATGTTCCCGAAGAGGTAGCTCATCAGGTCCTCGGTATAGCCGGCCGTGCGGGTGATGAAGATGATGCCCACCGCCATGCCGATGGCCCACACGGCGCTCAGGACGGTGTCCTCGCGCTCCTTTCCGTAGAGGCTGACCATCCCGATGATGATCGCCGAGAGCAGGGCGGCGAATACCGCCCCGTGCATGGGGCTGAGGAAGCTCCAGCCCAGGTTTCGCTGGAGGTACAGGGCCGCCCCCATGCCGCCCAGGATCGAGTGGGCGATGGCACCGGCGATATACGTGATGCGCCGCACGGTCACGTAGCTGCCCACGATGCCGCAGGCCACCGAGGACAGCACTCCGGCGATCAGGGCGTACTGCAAAAAAGTGTAGCGGGAGACGTCCCGGAAGAACTCGAGCATTCCCTATGACCTTCCCGGGCCGCCACGCGGAGCGTCGCCTGCGGCAGAACTCCTGCCCGGCGGCGGAAGCGCGGGCCCGTCGTTGTCGGGCTCATCGGGGGGGCCGGTGAGCGCGTGATCGTGCCGGACCACCGCCATCTCGCTGCCGTACAGCTCGGCGATGATGCCTCCGTTGAGCTTGGCAGTGGGGTGGAGAACCACGCTGCGGTTCACGCACAGGCACTGTTTCACGAAGCGGGTCACGAATCCCACGTCGTGGGAGGCCATCAGTATGGTCAGCCGCCGATTCAAAGTCCCCAGGAGCTCGTACAGTCTGGCCTCAGCCGTCCGATCCACGTTGGCCGTGGGCTCGTCGAGGAGCAGGAGCTCCGGAGCGCAGGCCAGAGCCCGGGCGATGAGCACCCGCTGCCGCTGTCCGCCGGACAGGTCCGCGAAGGGGCGGTTGCGCAGATCCGCCAGCCCGACCTCCTCCAGGGCGTCGAGAGCGGCCCGACGATCCGCGGCCCGGTACGGGCCGGTGGGGAGATTGCCCAGCCGGCCCATGGCCACCACGTCCTTAACCGAGATCGGGAAGCGCGGGTCGAAGCGGGCGTACTGCGGCACGTAGCCCACCCGGGTGCGGGCCCGCTCCGGCGGCTGGCCAAAAATCCGGATCGTCCCGTGGTGGGGTCTGAGCAGCCCGAGGAGAAGGCGGAATAGGGTGGTCTTCCCGCCTCCGTTGGGACCGATCAGGCTGACCAGATCCAGGGGAAAGATCTTGAAATACACCCGGCTCAGGACCGGCTCCCCTTGGTAGGAGAAGCTGACGTTGTGGACCGTGATGACCGGTTCTATCGCAAACCCTCCTCGACGGCCCGGGCCATCCGCTCGAGGTTGCCGAGGTAGTCCCGGGCCAGGGCGTCGATCGGGACCACCGCCCCGCCGATTTCCGCGGCCACAGTCTCCGCGCTCTGCCGCGAGAACTGGGGCTGCACGAAGACCACCCGCACGCCCTCCTCCCTGGCCTCTTCGATCAGGTGGGCCAGCTGCCGCGCGCTGGGCTCACTGCCCCCGGTCTCCACGGCGATCTGCACCAGGCCGTAGTCGTCCGCGAAGTAGCCGAAAGCCGGGTGGAAGACGAACAACGGCTTCCCCTTGACCGGCGCCAGAATGGCGGCGATGCGCCGGTCCAGGGCCTCGAGGTCCTCGACCAGCTCCCGGTACCCGCGTTCGTAGTCGCTCCTGCCGGCCGGATCCAGGCGGATCAGGGCATCCCGCATGGTCGCCGCAATCCTCACGGCGTTGCGGACGCTCAGCCAGATGTGCGGGTCGGCCCCCTCGTGGTGGTGGTCTTCCCCGTCCTCCTCGTCATCATGGCCATGCGCCGCCATCTGCCGGAGACGGATCCCCTCGCGGCAGTCCACGACCTCGAGGCTCGTCATCGTGCTCTCGATCCGCGGCATCAGGGAGTTCTCGAACTCGACACCGATGCGAAAATACAGCTTCGCCTCGGCCAGGCGGGCCATCTGCTGGGGGGAGGGCTCGAAGGTGTGCGGTGACTGTCCCGGCGTGACCATCGTTTCCACCCGCACGCGCTCGCCCCCGATGCGCTCGACAAAGAACGCCTGGGGGAGTATGCTGACGAAGACGCTGATCGTTGCGTCGCCGGTCTCCTCCTGTCCGCCGGCACTGCTGGGAATCGGGCTGGCCAGCCATGCCAGCAGCGCCGCAACCAGGACGAGGAGGCCGGTTTTCGTTTTCCGACCCGTAGTCATGAGCGTTCCTTTCCGGTAATCCTCGATCACCTGCCCAAGTTGTTTCTATCCCCGCGAACCGCGGGGCGATTTCCGCGCATCGCACAGCAGGACCACGGAACCGCACTCCTCGCACTGCGCAACTCCGTGGTGCTCCGCGAACTCCTCCCAGTGGCGCTTCTGGTCCGGGGAGAGGATGCCCAAACCCTGGCACAGGGGGCAGAGGTGGTCGAGGGAGCTCAGGATGGCGGAGCGGATGAACTGCGAGCGGTTGGGCATGCGCCGCAGCAGCTCCGCCAGGTGCGGCTCCACCTTGAAGGTGATCACCTCGTCTTTGGTCTGGGCGCCTCGGGACATCGGCCCCTCCTTGTATTACTTGGTAATATATACCACCGGACCGCCGCGGGCGTCAAGGGATCCGGTCTTCGTTTGCCGGTGGGCGCCGCTACGGCTGGGTGTCGGGGATCCAGGGGGCGGGATCGTCCGTCCCGAGCGGCACCACCACGGGAACCCCTTCGGCCAGGAAGATGTCGCGGCGCGGGCCGTACAGGCGGTGCAGCAGCTCGCGCGTCACCACCGCCGCAGTGGGCCCCTCGGCGATCGTGCGGCCTTCCTGCAGGATCACCGCCCGGTGGCAGAACCACAGGACGTCGGTCGGGTTGTGCGTGGTCACGATGATGGTCTTGCCCGCCGCGCTCAAAGCGCGCAGCCCGGTCCACAGGCGCAGCTGGTTGTGGAAGTCCAGGGCGGCACGAACCGTCAGACAGCTGCTTCCCTTCCGACGAAACTCAACCGCAGTTCCTCGGAGTTACCGATAGCTAGACTCAGAAAACCTGAACGTCTCTTAAAGTCTCCCCCAGCTACCGGCGGTACTTGACGGACATTTCGATCCGGGGTATTGTAACACGAAACAGAAAAGTGTGTTACCGTACGATCGTGCGCCAGTGTGCGCCGAAGGAGAACCTGAATGACGGAAGAGAATCCGCGGCAGGAGATCGAAGAGGCCGTGGCCGCCGGCGACCTGCCCAAGCTGCTGGTGATCAGCGGCATGCTCCACGGGCACTACTGCCCGTACTCCGCCCTGGGCGTCAAGGCGGGGGCCCGGGCCATGCGCGAGCTCCGCACCCAATCGACGGGGATGGAGGAGCTGGTCGCGATCGTGGAGACCAACAACTGCTTCAGCGACGGCATCCAGATCGTGACCGGCTGCAGCTTCGGCAACAACGCCCTGATCTTCCGCGACTACGGCAAGACTGCGTTCACCCTCGCCCGCAGGAACGGGGAGGGCCTCAGGATCTCGGTTCGAGCCGATCGCGTCATGGAAGAGCGATCCCCTGAAGCCACACAGCTCTTCGAGAAGGTCGTGGTGGAGCGTGCGGGCAGCGAAGAGGAAGGCAGACGGTTGAGCTCGTTGTGGAGGCAGCTGTCCTTCCAGGTGATCGAGCTTCCCGACGAGGAGGTGTTCGACATCCAGAGCGTCCTGATCGAGGTGCCGTCCTACGCCCGCATCTTCGCCAGCGCCACGTGCTCCGTGTGCGGCGAGAGCGTGATGGAGCCGCGAGCCCGGGTCCGAGGCGGTGAGACGCTGTGTCTGGCCTGCTCGGCCCAGGAATACTACCAGCTCGCGGGAGACGGCATCACCACTGTTCGTCGACGA